>WQSU01000071.1 GCA_009787675.1 Lentimicrobiaceae bacterium | reverse complement strand
ATTTGTCACAGCAAAACCCAAAACCTGAAAGAGGTTTGCGCACAAGCCGATGTACTGCTGGTTGCCATTGGAAAACCCGAATTTATTACTGCCGAATATGTTAAACAAGGTGCGGTGGTGATTGATGTGGGCATTCACCGCGTGGAAGATAAAACCGCCGAAAAAGGCTACAGGATTTGTGGCGATGTAAAATTTGGTGAAGTGTCGAAGAAATGCAGGGCAATTACACCTGTGCCCGGTGGCGTGGGCTCTGTAACGATGGCTTGCCTGCTGAAGAATACGTTGCAAGCGTATAGAAATTTTCAAAAATAACAATCCATTAAATATCAAAACTATGAACAAAACCCTTACCTTCTTTTTCGCTTTTTTTATCCCGTTTTTATACAGTTTTGCCCAGCAGCAGGAGGCGCGGTTGCTCCGCTTCCCCGCCATTCATAATGAGCAAGTTGTGTTTGTTTATGCGGGCGATTTATTTACTGCCACTCTTAAAGATGGCGTGGCGCGCAAGCTCACCAACGACAAGGAGGGGTTTGAGATGTTCCCCCACTTTTCACCCGATGGGAAGACGATTGCTTTTACGGCGCAATATGACGGAAATACAGAGGTTTACACAATGCCGGCAAACGGCGGGATTCCTACACGCCTCACTTTTACCGCCACTTTGTCGCGAGATGATATTTCAGACCGAATGGGTCCGAACAATATTGTGATGAGTTGGACACCCGACGGAGAGAATATTTTGTACCGTTCAAGAAAACAGTCGTTTAACTCGTTTATTGGGCAGCTTTTTACAGTGACGAAAACGGGCGGGGTTTCAGAGGAATTTCCTTTAATTACGGGCAGTTGGTGCTCCTTTGCGCCCGATGGGAAGAAGATGGCGCTTAACCGCGTGTTTCGCGAGTTTAGAACATGGAAATATTATAAGGGAGGGATGGCAGATGATGTTTGGATTTTTGACCCGAAAACAGGTGCTATAGAGAATGTTACCAATAATCCTGCGCAGGATATTTTTCCAATGTGGTATGGAGAAAACGTGTACTTCTGCTCTGATAGAGACAGAATTATGAATATCTTTTGTTATAACACCAAAACCAAACAAACCAAAAAAGTTACCCATTTTGAGACTTTTGATGTAAAATTCCCCTCCGCCGGCAACAACGTGATGATTTTTGAAAACGGCGGTTATCTTTATACTTTAGATCCGAAAACGGAAAAGATTGAAAAACTGACTATTTATATGAATGATGACGGCGCAGTGGGCAGAAATAAAATGAAAGACGCCACCAAAAACATTGCCGGAGCAGCGCTTGCTCCCGATGGCAACAGGGCAGTGTTCACCGCACGCGGCGATATTTTCACAGTTCCCGTCAAGTCGGGGGTAACGCGCAATATCACAGAAAGTTCCGGTGCGCACGACCGCAGCGCCACTTGGTCGCCCGATGGAAAAAACATTGCCTACATTTCCGACAGAGACGGTGAGTTTGAAATTTATGTACAAGCACAGGATGGACTAACCCCACCCACTAAAATTACATCAAACACAGGAACTTACATTTTCGACATCCAATGGTCGCCTGATGGGAAAAAGATTCTATACAACGATAAATTGATGCGCCTGCAATATGTGGATGTGGAATCGAAAAAGGTAACGCTGGTGGAACGCAATCCGTACTGGGAAATTCGTGGCTACGACTGGTCGCCCAACAGCAAATGGATTGCCTACGCACGTCAGGAAGCAAATGCGTTTAATACAATACAGTTGTATTCCATTGAGGAAAATAAGCAGTATCCGGTTACCGACACTTGGTATTCTTCTTTCTCGCCCGTTTTTAGCAACGATGGAGATTATCTTTTCTTTGTTTCTTCAAGAGATTTTAATCCAACTTACAGTTCTACGGAGTGGAATCATGTGTATAACAACATGTCGAAAATTTATTTTGTGCCTTTAACACAAGAGGCTAAAAATCCGTTTGCCTATAGTAATGATGAGGTTAAGGAGGTTGAAACGGAGAAAGGAGAAAAGGAGAAGGGAGAAGGAAAAAAGGAGAAGTCTTCATATAAAGTTATTACAGAAAATTTGTCGGACAAGATATTGGCGCTACCGGTAAATGGGGGCAACTATGCACTCTACGCCTGTGTGAATAAAAAGGTGTATTACAACACTGCCGGCGCTTTGAAAATGTATGATTTGAATGAAGGAAAACAGACTGAAACAGAATTGGGTAAGGGCATCAGGGTGCACAATATTTCGTGGAATTTGAAAAAGTTTTTGGTTTCAGAAAGCGATCAATATTACATCATTGATGTACCTTCAGCTAAAATGAAATTAGATAACGCACTGAATTTGTCCGATTTAAAAGTTTGGGTAAACAACAGAGAGGAGTGGACGCAAATTTATAACGAAGCGTGGCGTCAAATGCGCGATTTCTTTTATGTGGAAAACATGCACGGCGTGGATTGGAAAAAAATGCGCGAAAAATATGAGGTTTTATTGCCTTATATAAAATGTAAAGATGACTTGAATTACATTATAGGTGAACTGATTGGCGAGTTGAATGCGGGGCACGCTTACATCAATGGCGGCGACAAGTTCAGCCCCGAAAGAATCAATACCGGACTGCTGGGGGCAAAGCTCATCCGCGACAAAAGCGGCTATTATCAAATCACCAAAATTCTTACAGGCGAAAACTGGCGTCCTGAATTGCGCTCACCTCTTACAGAAGTGGGTATGAATGTGAAGGAAGGGGATTTTATTGTTGCCATAAACGGCAAAACCACCAAAAACATGAACGATATTTATGAAGCGCTACTCAACACGGTGGATAAAGAAGTGTTGCTTTCCATTGCATCTTCCTCAAATGAAAAAGATGCTAAAACCGTGATTGTGAAACCCATTGCAGATGAATCGGGATTATATTATTTCGAGTGGGTGCGCGAAAACATCCGCAAGGTGAGCGAGGCAACAAACGGCGAAGTGGGCTATATCCACATTCCCGACATGGGTGTGGAGGGCTTGAACGAGTTTGCCAAATATTTCTACCCACAGTTAGACAAAAAAGCGTTGATTATTGACGACCGCGGCAATGGCGGCGGAAACGTATCTCCCATGATATTAGAACGCTTGNGACGTGAAATATCCCGCGCCAACATGAACAGAAACTCTCAGTTCCCCACGCAAACCCCCACCAAGATGATGTTAGGTCCCAAAGTTTGTTTAATTAACAATTACTCCGCATCCGATGGCGATTTGTTTCCGTATGGTTTTAGAAAACACAACCTTGGAAAAATTATTGGTGTGCGCAGTTGGGGCGGGGTAGTAGGCATTCGCGGCTCTCTGCCTTTTGTGGACGGCACGATCCTCAACAAACCCGAATTTACTTCCTACGATGCCGACGGCGCAGGCTACATTATTGAAGGCTACGGCGTTGATCCTGATATTTGGATGGACAACGATCCCTACAAAGAATACTTCGGCGAAGATGCCCAATTGAACAAAGCCATTGAAGTAATTTTGGAAGAGTTGAAGAAATACAAGGCGTTGCCACCAATTCCGGTGGAACCGGTGAGGTAAAATTTTATGGATAACGATTATCAGTTTATGAAGAAAATATTTAAATGGTTAATCATTTCATTATCAATGATAATAGCCCTTGCTCTAATTCTCTTTCTTTTGTTTTTCTTTTTGATGACACCCAAACGACTGACACCGCTTGTGAATAAATACTGTACGGAATTTTTGGATGCCAAAGTTACTTTTGATACGGTTCATGTTGCTTTGTTTGAGGAATTTCCAAAGGTGAGCGTGAAGCTCGTGGGTGGAGAAATCATCTCTCATGCACTGAAAAAAGATACGGCGTTTTTAACACTATATCCCGAAAATGCAGATACACTCGCTCGTTTTAAAGAGTTGATGGTGTCGCTCAATGTGATGGATTTGTTGCAAGCAAAAGTTAACATACAGCGAATTCGCCTTACTGAACCTCATTTAAACGGATACATAACGCCTTCAGGACAAGCCAACTGGGATATTTTTAAACCGTCTGATAGTGAAACTAATTCACCGTTAAACCTGAATATTGACCGCATTGCCATTCGCGGACCTGCCAAGGTGAATTTTAAGTCGCGCCCCGATTCCATGGATATCCAAGCCTCCATGGGCAGGCTCTTTGTGAAAGGAAACATTACCCTTGATATGGATAAATTGGATGTTAACAAATTTGTTTTTTCCAACCTTATCGTTAATGCAACGCTCGAAAAAGAGTCGATTCACGCCTTTTTGGCATTGGATTCCGCATCCGTAAATATTTTAGAGCCACGCAAGGAATATAATCTGAAAATTGAAGGAATAGCCACTGCCACAATCAATAATCAATCTTACTTAAACTCACTTCCTCTAAAATTAAACGGTGGAATTAAAGTTGACCTCGACCATTTTAAAACTTTTGGATTTAAAGATTTTTGTTTAACGGTTTCCCAACTTCCCGAAATAAAATTAAATGGTGATCTTGTTCTTAATGAGGGTGATATAACTTCCGATATGGAATGTAAAATTGAAAAGATCCCGTTGCAATCGCTCTTGGATCTTATTCCGGAAACGATTTCTGAAGAGATTAAGAAGATTGAAACCAACATCATTATTACTCTGAACACCAACATTAAAGGCGCTTACGAATTTGCAGAGAACGGAAAGTTGCCCATGATTGATGTTGATCTTAAAATTCCAAAAGGACATTTGGTTTACAAGGATTTAGAATCAAAAATTGATGATATTGCTGTGGATGCCGCTTTTCATTTTAATCCCGCTACACCACAAAAAACAGGAATCAAAGTGAAGCACATTAGCATTGATGCTTTCGCCGTGAATCTCAATGGCAATCTTAATGTTACCAATTTGTTGGATGATCCGCATGTAACCCTGAATATGAATGGCGCCGCCAACTTGCGCGAGCTACAGAAATTCGCCCCCGAAGATTTGGGCATCACAGCGCGTGGAAATATTTCTTTTAATGCAGCGGGTTCTTTTTTGATGAGCCGCCTGAATCAGCAAGATTTAGCAAAAAACGACCTCGTTGTGCAGTTCAATGCCGATCGCGTTCGGGTGCGCATTCCCAAAGATACGATTAGTGTGCTGGCAGAAAAAACGTTTATTGAACTCAACACCACAAAAACGCGGACAAATAGAAATACAGGCGTTGTCAGCAGATTGTTAAGCGTTGACTTTAAATCAGATACTGCCCGCATCAGAATGCCAAGCCGCCAGATTATTGCCATTTCAAAACTCAATGGCACCTTGCGCACAAACGATGCGCTCATTACCGGCGACACCTCAAAGGTGATTCCCATGATTGGGAGTGTTACCGCAAACAGTGTGGAATATTCCGATGTGGACTCAACTACCATGCGTTTGCGCGAGTTGAAAACCAATATCAGAATTTTGCCTTCAAGGGAAAACCCAACCTTGCCCTCTATACGTTTTGAGGTGGAAACCAAACAGATAAACCTCTTTGCTCAAGGCAACCGCCTCATGACCCGCGATGCCGAACTCTCCATTTTGGCAACAAAAAATCCACCAACTCCAAAAAGAGAACGAACTAACAGTGAAAGTCAGCGCAATACGAATACAGGAAATAACAGTGAACGACGAAGAAGCCAAGACGACTTTTCCAATGAGGATATTGATATCAGAGACGCTGAAATGGGTGCGTTGCTGCGCGAGTGGACGGTGAACGGCACGGTGAAGTCGCGCTCATGCAGATTAGTTTCTCCTTTATTTCCGATCAGAACCCGCTTGCAAAATATTGACCTTACTTTTACCACCAACGATATTACTTTACAGAATCTTGATGTGCGTTGCGGGAAATCGCGTTTGAATGTTACGGGAAAAGTGGATGGAATTCGCAGAGCATTATCCCGTGGCAGAGGCTTAAAAATTGAAGCAGATATTAAAGCGGATACGCTCGACCTGAATCAGTTGCTTACTGCAATTTACAATGGCGCTGCTTATTCCGAATCTTCCGAAACCTATAAAAAAGCAGTTGCTCACGCAACGGATGATGAACAGTTGGAGCAGATTATTCAAGATGAGAATGAGAACAAGGAACACCCGCCCTTGTTTGTGGTGCCCTCCAATATTACCATAGATGCCAAAATAGATGTGGGCTATGCAAAATATGCAGATATTACGATCAATAAACTCACAGGGCAGTTGCTCTCCCGCGACCGCTGCATTCAACTTAAAGATTTTATTGCTCAAACCAGCGTGGGTGAGGTTGATTTGACCGCCCTTTACGCCACCCGAAGCAAAAAAGATATTACCTTTGGTGTTGACTTGGAATTTAAAGATATACATATTGAAGATGTGGTGAAAATCATTCCCTCTGTCGATTCGTTAGTTCCCATGCTCTCATCGTTTCGGGGCAGGGTAAATTGCCAGGTTGCTGCCACCGCAGCTTTAGACACCACCATGAATGTGAAGCTGCCCACTTTGAATGCCGCTTGCAGAATAAGCGGAAAAGATATGGTGCTGCTTGACGGTAAGACCTTTTCCGATATTGCAAAGACATTGAAATTCAAAAACAGAGACCAAAATTTAGTGGAAAGCATTGGCATAGAGTTACTCATAAATAAAAATAAAATAGAAGTTTTTCCATTTATCATGGAGATAGACCGTTATAAAACTGCCGTCAGCGGCATTCACAATTTAGATATGACGTTCAACTATCATATTTCGGTGTTGCGGTCGCCTCTTCCTTTCAAACTGGGCATTAACCTTAGGGGCGATTTGGATAATATAGAAAAAATGAAAATTGGAATTGGAAAAGCAAAGTATAAGGACACGCACCTTCCTACCTATGTAACTGTAATTGACACAACGCGTTTGAACCTCCGCGCACAAATTGATAATTTTATTCAACATGGTGTTGATGTGGCGCGTTTCAGCCAATTTTCAGCCCCAAAAATCAATGATTCTTTTATAGAGAAAGACTATGAAACACAAATATTCAGTGCCCAAGATTCCTTAGCCCTTTACAAAGAGGGCATTATCAACGTTGCGCCGAAAATAATAAAAGACACTGTTCCTTCAATGCAGGAAGAACCGCGCAAACGGCGGGGTGGGGGAGGGCGGATGCCGTAAGGGAAATAAAAAAAACTTTAAACTTCTTTCTTTACTTTTTATGTGCCACACAACTCATCATAGCATCTCCTGATTTAATTATTATTTCCTTCATGCAATAAACCCAATAATTATCTCGCACCAGCAAATATCCGTTAGCAAATGTCATAGGAGCCCAAGCATCCTGACCATTCATGATACGTTGTTTTTTTACTAATTTCATACCGCGCTGTTGCAGTAGATAAATATAAAGTTCACCGTCTTCTTTCAATGCGAACAAGTGGTTGTCGATTACAAAATAGGGACCTAATCCAAAGCGCTCATCTGCTGCTGATTTCCAAATAGGTGTGCGTAAATTGGCAGGGGAATAGGCTACCAATTTTCCTCGTATTTCGCCACCGTCCTTGGGCGGAATGGTGATGACCATTTGTTCGTATAAAATTGGCGTCTGCTGCTCGCTGGATAATCCTTCGTTCGGTTTGTAACGGTCAGCAATGGTTGCCAGCCATTTACCGTCATTTTGTTTTACTTGCAGCAATGCGCCACCTGCACCGTAACCAGCGGTTAACACAATTTCGCCGGAGGAGATTTGCAGAGGGGAGGGCGCTACTACCGAGGGATTCCACGTATCCACGCTCCACAGCAGTTTGCCTTTGTCGGCAGTTTCGGCAGACACGCCGCAAACGCCTCCAATTCCGGCATATACGTATGTTCTCTTTCCCTGAAGCGTCATCGGCATCACAGAAGAATGTGACATTTTGAAGGCGATTGAATTGGGCGTTTGCCAAGCTATTTCGCCTGTTTCACAGTCTATGCCCACCATCAGTGTTTCTTTTCCGGCGGGGGCTAAAATCAGTTGGTTATCCTCTATTCGTGGGCATTGACCTGAATACCAGTGTGGTACTTCCGTATCAAACTGTTTTGCCATATCCAGCGTCCACAGCAGGTTGCCCGTAATTGGGTTGCAACACATAACGTATCCTGTTGGTCCTATGGTGATTACGTATTTTTCAGTTACTGCCGGCGCCGTGCGCGAAAATCCGTGATTGCGTTTCATTGGCGCCCTATACCACCTGCGCCAAAGTTCAACGCCGGACTCCAGCGAGAAACAACGTAAAGCATCAGATTTTAAATTTTCATCATAATCAAGTAGATACACTAAACCGTTGTAGATAATGGGTGCGGCGTATCCTTCTCCGGTTTCCACTTTCCACTGTACCGAAAAGTTGGATGAAAAATTATAGGTAGCATCTGTGCGCACTCTGTTCTTGTAGTCGCAGCCCCTGAAGCAGTTCCACGCACCTTTTAAAGAAGAAGAGGTTTCTGCATAGCGCATAAAAAACTCTCCGATGATCACATCGTCGGTGTTTCTTGATTTCCCTTCCGGACGATTGTCTGCTCCGGGATTTTGCATGGCTATATTATCATTGGGCGTGTAAAGATGCCAAAAGAGTATTACTCCTGTGTAAATCAGGATAATGAGGAAAGTGATGAGGGCGATTAGTTTTTTTTGTTTTCTTTTGACAAAACACATGGGAAATTCTATACATCTGATATTTCACTACTTTACTTTATACGCCATCACCGCCTCCCTATGCCGCACATATAAAACTCCCTGATAAATAACAGGATGCGCCCAGTGCTGGTCGGTGCCCAGCGTGATAGGAAATTTGCTGATCAAATTGAACTTTTCGGGGGTAGCTTTAACCAGCGCCATCTCTCCTTTTTCAGAATAGCAATACAGCAAGCCGTCGTTGGCAATCACATTGCCTGTGCCGAACGCATTACTTTGATATTTAATCTCTCCCGTTTTCCAATCCACGCAAAACCAGTATTTATGCGCATCTCCCGAACCATAAACATAATTTCCGATTTTCACCATGGCGCCCATTCTTGAATCAATGTCTGTTAATTCCCACACTTTTTCAATGGCACGTCCGCCGTTCGTAAGGCGAAACATCATGGAGCCTTTGCCGTAGCCGCTGGTGAAAAGGAGCATGTTATCGCCATAAATGGGCGTATTGGCATGAACCGACCATTTGTTTTTATTAACGTACGACCAAAGTTTTCTTCCGGTTGCAAAATCAACCCCTATGATATGGTCGGCAGTCATGGTGGCTATTAATGAAACTTCTTGGCCTTCAATATAAAGCGGAGAGCAATAAGCGGAAAGGTCTCACTCGCCTGCGCATGACCAAATCAATGAGCCGTCGTTCTTATTTAACGCCACAACATTATGTTCTTTTCCACCGGGTGTGAGTATAATCTTCTCATTTACAATAAGTGGCGATTCGTTGATGCCCCATTTGATATTTTTACTTCCAAAATCTTTTTGAATATCTTTTTTCTAAACTTCATCTAATGTATTCTGATTGAAACAGATCAGGAAGCCAGTTCCGGTTATTAGATAGATCTTTCTATCGTTAACAGTAACGGTTCCTCGCGGTCCGTTGTAGCTTTCTGCCCACTCTTTTCCGTAACGATACCATATCCATTAGTTATTTCATTTCAAAACAATTTAAAACACTAGTAGAAGATTCTCTACTTCTCAAAGTAACTAAAATCGTGCCACTCAAAGAATTGCAAACTAATAAACTCTTAGTAGCAGAATTTCCCGGTATATCCAA
>WQSU01000070.1 GCA_009787675.1 Lentimicrobiaceae bacterium | reverse complement strand
TTTCAAACCAGTAACGGCAATTTCGTAGCCGGTCATGCCTTCCGGAGTAAGTTTCACGTTGTACTCCATTTCGAAGTTGGCGTCTAATCCGCCGGCACAACCCACGTAGAGTTCGCCTTCATCTTCCGAGTCAAGGTTCATCAGGATATCCCCTTTCACAAAGCCGGATTTTAGCCCGAAAGCGCCGGTCATGCCGGTTTCTTCGTCCACGGTAACCAGCACTTCGATGGGACCGTGTTCAATGGTTTTATCTAACAGAATTGCCATGGCGGCGGCGCAACCCATGCCGTTGTCGGCGCCCAAAGTGGTTCCGTTGGCGCGCACCCAGCCATCGTCGCATATACGCGGTTCAATGGGGTCGGTAACGAAGTTGTGTTTGGAGTCGCTGTTTGCCTGCGGCACCATGTCAATGTGCCCTTGTAGCACAACAGCCATGCGATTTTCGTAACCCGGAGTTGCCGGTTTGCGCAAAACGATGTTGCCGGTTTCATCCTGAGCATAGTCAATGTTATTTTCTTTTGCCCATGCTTTGAGCCATGCCAATATTTTATCCTCATGTTTAGAGGGATGTGGAATGGAACAGATGTTTGCGAAGATTTCCCACATTTTGTGGGGATACAATTTGGATAATTCAGTGTTCATAATATTAAATTTAAAAGTTTTTAGATTAGGTTTTATTGAAAACGTTTAATTGCAAAATAAAAGTGCAAAGAAAACTTTTTTTAAACTTGTTTGCTGAAAAAAAATTAAAATGTTTTTTTTTTAATTTATTTGCACTATTTCAACAAAAAAAGTAACTAAGAACGCTAAAAATAGAAATAAAATGTATTAAACCTATGTAAAAAAACGCACACCCAAAATTAGCGCAGTAACTTGTGATGTAAAAAAAAAACCAAAAAAAAATATTTTTTTTAACCGAAAAAAGATAATTTTGCCGAAATTTATTCCATAATAAAAAATCATAAACCATGCGTAAAACCACCTTATTATTGTTGCTGTTAAGTGTATTGTTTGCCTGCAACCGCACTCAACTTCCTCCAACTATTGCCGTTGAATCTGATAAAAATAATATTAACGATACCACAAAAACTATGAAAGTTCTTTTAATTAATGGAAGCCCCCATAAGGAAGGCTGTACTTTTACCGCGCTGAGCGAAGTAGCCAAAGCGCTTAATGAAGAAGGAGTTGAAACCGAAATCATTCAAATTGGACATTTGGCTGTGCGCGGCTGTATCGCTTGCGGCGCTTGCAAAGAAAGCGGAAATTGCATTTTCGATGATATTGTGAATGAAGTGATCGAAAAAGCAAAAGAGGCTGATGGCTTTATCTTTGGCAGTCCGGTTTATTATTCCGGCATCAATGGAACGATGAAATCTTTTCTCGACCGTTTGTTTTACAGCGGAGGCAAACATTTGGCATACAAGCCCGGAGCAGGTGTTGTATCGGCGCGCAGAGCCGGCACTACAGCAGCCTTACATCAAATAAACCATTATTTTACCATTAACAATATGCCGCTTGTTTCTTCTCAATATTGGAATATGGTGCATGGCAACACACCGGATGAGGTCCGGCAGGATAAGGAAGGTATGCAAATCATGCGCACACTGGGGCGCAATATGGCGTGGATACTGAAATCTATTGAAGTAGGAGAGCAAAATGGAGTGGAAAAACCGGCGAAGGAACCGCGAGAAAGAACAAACTTTATTAGATAAGTACAAACTATACACGAAACACCCCCATTCTGTCGTTATTGGTATCGTTAATTTAAAAAAAATGAAAATCGTTACTTATTGTAAAAATATTGGAATCTATTGCGCTATCTTTTTCTTTAGCACACAATTATTAGCACAAAAACCGTTAGTGTTCGATTCACCCAAGTATGAGTTTGATAATGCGATGGAATTGTATCAAAAAGAGAAGTATGGCTCTGCACAGCAATATTTTAAATGGGTGTATGAACATACTACCGATAAACAGCAGGATCTAAAAACAGATTCTTACTTTTATATGGCATTGTGCGCCGCCAACCTGTTTAATGAAGACGCCATCTTTTTATTACACAATTTTATTGATCAATATCCCGTAAGCGCACAAATTCCTCAAGCCTATTTTGCGCTTGGAAAATTTTATTTTAATCAAAAAAATTACAAAAAAACGATAGAAAGTTTCGACTTAGTGGGAGAAAAGAACATTAATAAAGAAATTCGTGCAGAATATTCCTATAAAAAAGGATACTCGTTTTTTGAACTTAACAAGTTTTCGGAAGCACGCCCGTTGCTGAAATCGGCAAGTGAAATGGAAAGCCCCTATCAAAACAGGGCAATCTATTATTTGGCGTTTATTGCTTATCAGGAGAAACAGTACCAAGCAGCGCTTGAGGGTTTTCTAAAAGTGCAAAATGATCCTGAATTTAAAGATGTTGTGCCTTTCTATATGGTGCAAATTTATCTGTTGCAAAAAAAATATGATGAGATTATTGCTAAAGGCGTGCCTTTGTATGAAAGAGCAAATGAGAAAAGCAAGGTTGACATTGCCCGCTGCCTGGCGCTGGCATTTTATGAAAAGGAATCGTATAACAATGCAGATCAATATTTTCAATTCTATTTTACAAAAACAAAAGATAAAATTGATCGCGCCGATTATTATGCTGCCGGAATGGCGAATTTTAAAATCGAAAACTATAGGAATGCTATAGATTTTCTTTCAAAAACTACTCAGGTTAAGGATAATATGGCGCAAAATGCCTACTACACCATTGGAGATTGTTACATTAGAGTGGAAGATTGGAACTTGGCGTCCCAATCATTTTATGAGGCTTATAAAATGGACTTTCTACCCACTGTGAAAGAGGATGCGCTTTTTAATTATGGCAAAATCCAATTTGAAAAATCTTCTTCCTCTTTCAATCAGGCAATTAAGGCATTGGAGCAATATGTTAACGAATATCCAAAATCGTTACACAGCGATGAAGTGGAAGATTATCTTTCAAAAATCTATTTATCCACAAAGAATTATCAGGGAGCGATCAATTCTTTGGAGAAGATACAGCATAAAAGTCCAACGTTGTTAAAATCTTATCAACGTTGCACTTACTTTCGCGGTTTAGAGTTGATCAACAACAAGGAATATGCCTTGGCAGTGAAGAATTTCGAGAAATCGTTAACCTATCCGATGGATCAAAATGTGGAGACTGCTGCATTGTACTGGAAAGCGGAAGCGCTATACAGAAACTCACAATATGCTGAGGCTGTGAATGCCTACAAGTTTTATCAAAAAAACAACAACTCCAAAAAAGATGAAAACTACCCACAGTCATTTTACGGATTGGGTTATGCTTTGATGCGAAATCAAAAATATGGAGAAGCGGAAAAAGCATACGCCGATTTTTTGGCAATGAAATTGAATGATAGTGAATTAACCTCAGATACGTATGTAAGATTGGCAGACTGTCAATTTATGCAAAAGAAATTGCCGCAAGCGATTGCAAACTATGATAAATGCGCCAAGATGGAACAGTCCAATGCCGATTATGCACTTTTTCAAATGGCTGTTTTATACGGTTTTCAAAAAGAACTGAACAAAAAAACCGCTACATTAGACCATTTGATTAAAAAGTATCCGAACACCGGCTACAAGGCGGAAGCCGAGTTTGAATTGGCATCTACCTATCATGCAATGAATCAAAATAATAAAGCGATTGATGCCTACGAGAATTTCATAAAAAATTATCCGAAAAACGCATTGGTGCGGCAAGCCTACAACAAACTGGCACAGGCGCATTGGAACAACAATGAGGTAAATAAAGCCATTGAGACTTTTAAATATGTGTTGGAAAACTACTCGGGCGCGCAAGAGGCAAAGGATGCGTTGGTGAATCTTGAAACGATTTACGCAGAGTTGGGAAATCCATCTTTATTTTATGAATATGCTCAATCTAAAAACATCTCTTTCGCAGCCTCACGACAAGATTCTGTAAGTTTCAAATCGGCTGAGAACAAATTGTTTAGAGGCGAATTGGACGCAGCCTACAAAGGTTTTTCCGATTATTTAAAACAGTTTCCTAAAGGAATGTTTGCTCCCAACGCCTTATTTCACAAAGCTGAATTTGATTATGACAAGAATCGTTTCGACGATGCTTTGGAAAGCTACGAACTCTTAATATCCAATTATTTAACTGAGAATCATGAAACTGCGTTGCGCAAAGCGGGGTTGATTCAGTTTAACAAGAACAATCATCAAAAGGCATTCAACCATTTTTCTCAATTGTTGGAAATAGCTTCTACAGAAAATAACAGGATTTTGGCGAATAACGGGGTGATGCGCGCAGGTTCCGAACTCAAAAAATATAACGAGGTTAGAAAAAGCGCCGACTACGTTATCTCTGCATCCCAAGCGCAAAACGATGTGAAGAACGATGCGTATATGTATGCCGGACGCGCTGTCATGGCGTTGAACGACCTCCCTGCAGCCAAAAAATATTTTGCCGTTTTAGCCGAAACCCCTGTAAACGAAAACAGTACGGAAGCCGCCTACCATATAGCTTCCATTGAATTGAAACAAAACCATTTGCCGGAAGCCGAAAAAGCTATCCTGAAAATTATCAACGGAGACTACTTCGGAGAGTATTGGATTGCTTCCACTTACATTTTATACGGTGACTGGTACGTCGCCGGCGAGAAATACTTCCAAGCACGCAATACCTACCAAAGTATCATTGACAACTATGAAGGGGAAGAGTTGCGCAAGGTGGCGCAAGAGAAGTTGGAGAAGTTGGGGGAATAACTTTCTTATACAATCAAGGTTCTATCTTTGAATATTAAAGATAAAATTTATAACCTATATCTTCTCAACCAGACTTTCCAGCACCCATCCCTTTTCCCCATTCGGGAGCCTAATCTCCACCCACTCATTCAGTTGGTCGGTGATTGCCACTTTTAAACCGGAGTGGATAACAAACAGGTCGGAGCCTTTTTCGGTAGGAGTGCTTTTCACGTTTACTACGTAACCCATGATAATTCCCTCCGGGTGTTGAAGATAGTGAGAGGTTTCTTTCTTCGCAAAAATGATGGAGAACAAGGCAAAAAACAAAGCCAACAAGGCGATACAAATAGAAGAAGTACGAATCCACGGAATCCTGATTAACAATACAAAAAGCAAACACAATGCGAACAAGGCGCAGGCAACAATGCTGCAAATTGCCCATTGGTTGGCGGTGAATAGTTGGGCGCAACTGTTCCACCATTTCACAATAAACAGCTCCGGAAGTTGTTCTATTTTATCTATTAGTTTTTGTTGTATAAAATTGATATTGTGTATAATATCTTCATTGTTGGGTGCTAATCTATTAGCTCTTTCAAGCCATAGCATTGCCCGTGCATGATCCCCGTTTTTGAAACAGGCATTGCCGAGATTATAATAGAGGATAGCGCTTTCATATTGTAAATCAACCACTTTCGTATATAAATGAATGGCGTTTTCAAAATCGTTCAACTGGTAGGCGGCGTTGGCTTCCTGTATATAAACTTCAGCACTGTCTTTTATTGAATTAGCTGATAATGAAAATGAAAAAACAAGTAAAAGGAGCAAATAAGATTGCGATTTAATGAAAGTGTTCATAGTTTTTCTTGCAAAAATAATTTTTATAGTAACGTGATTTTCTATAAATATTACTTTTGCCAACTTTTTTACGAACATTATGCTACAATTTCAACCGCTTGATATTAAAGACCAACCGCTCATCTCCTCTTTCTCTCAAAAATTTGATTGCCAATTGTTGAACTATAGCTTTGCCGTGCTTTTCCTTTATAGAAATGTATGTCATTTTCAATATGCGCTTTCGGATCACTTTTTGCTGATTAAAGCCACACATAATCAGGAAGACTATTTTATGTTTCCGATGGGAGAGGGTAATCTTCCCGCCATTCTTGACAAAATAGCGCTTGAAACTTTAGATGCAGGGAAATCGGTACGTTTTTACCAGTTTTGCAATGATACTGCGCCCCTTTTGTTGCAATGGGCGGAAGAGTTTTGCCAAAAAACAGGAAATCAACGGCGTACGGCGCCTGTGAGAGAAGATTATGAATACATCTATTCCTCCAAAAAACTGTCGCTTTTAGAAGGACATCTTTTTAAACCTAAAAGAAACCAAATCAATAGTTTTACAAAGAATAATGTGTGGAGTTGGATGCCAATAACTAAAGAAAACATGGCGCAAGTGAAATACTTTAACGCATTGTGGGATGCAAATAGAGACAGCGACGAATATAGCTCATTATCAAAAGAAAACGTGGCAATAGAAGATGCTTTTACCTTTTTTTTTGAATTGAGACTGCAAGGCATTCTGTTGCAGATTGAAGATAAAATCGTGGCATTTTCCATCGGTTTTCCTTTAAACAAAGAAACTTTTTTGGTGCTTTTTGAAAAAGCCGACAGAACCTGCAAAGGCGCCTATACCATGATCAACAAACTGTTTGCCAGTGAAATATCAAAAAAATATGAGTACATCAACCGCGCGGAAGATGCGGGCGTGGAAGGGCTGCGAAAAGCCAAACTCTCCTACCTGCCGGAATATTTAATTGAGGTAAACGAGTTGGAGATTTTTTAAAAAATTATCAACATCGTAAAAAATCGGGCAAATCGGGTGTATATTCGCGCCCTAAATTAACTCAGTATGGAATCTAAAACGAACACTCAAGAAAAAGAAAACGAATTAATGGCAAAGAATAAATTTTACGTAGTTTGGCAAGGACGCATTTGCGGCATCTTTGACAATTGGAACGAATGCAACGCACAGGTAAACGGCTTTGACAGTGCAAAATACAAATCATTTGAAACAAAAGCGGAAGCGGAAAAAGCATACGCTGACGGGTATAAAAATTATTACAAGAAAAATCCCACTACTTCCAAAAACTATGCTGCCTTTTTTTCGGATGAACCGCCCATTTTGAATAGTTTATCCGTGGACGCAGCCTGTAATATGGTTACGGGACAAATGGAATATAAAGGCGTGCACACCGGAACTAAAGAGTTGTGGTTCAAGCAAGGTCCATTCCCGAAAGCCAGCAACAACATCGGAGAGTTTTTGGCGTTGGTGCACGGTTTGGCGCTGCTCAAACAGAAAAACATCAAAATCCCCATCTATTCCGACAGCATCACGGCAATTGCCTGGGTACGACACAAAAAACACAAGTCAATAGTTCTACCAACTGAAGAAAATGAGGTAATTTTTGATCTGCTTACCCGTGCCGAATTTTGGCTGCAAAACAACTCGTTTCAAACACCCATTGTGAAGTGGAATACTGCGAAATGGGGAGAGATTCCGGCGGATTTTGGAAGGAAGTAAGTGAAGGCACGAAAGGAGAAAAGGCAAAGTTATAAACTAACATTGTAATTGTCGTGAGGAAGCACTTGGTAATACTCATCTGTTTGAAATAGAGAGTGGCAATTCTGCGATTGTCAATGACTTGGCAGATTCTTTTTGGCATCGCTTCAAAATGGTCTGTTATCAGGCATTGGATCAGTTGCAACTTGCAGGTTATTTTCAATGCGGATGTCTTGGGTGCAATATCTCTACCAATATTTTTTTAAACTCTTCAACAGCAGTTCTCCCGTTCCAATTCGGTATCCTTCCGATTTAAAGACCAATTTACCTTCTTTGTTTATGATAAAAACCAGTGGGTATTCTTCTCTAAAGTTTTGGGATGTTGTATTTAAAACGTAGTTCAAGAATGTTGTTTCCTCATCCACTGAAAAGATGGCATTTTTTGGGAAAGAATAATTTTTTGGGTTGAAAGCCGCCGTTTGTTTTTCTTCAGGAATGAAGAACAGGATGTATCCATTCCAACTTTGAAATTCGCTTTTAAGACGTGCTATATCGTTGAACAAGTGTCGGGTGGGTTCGCGGGCAGGGTCAATAAAACAAACTACCAACTCTTTTTCGGGCATAAGATCAAGGAGTGGGGTAGGGGTGTGGGTGATATTCATTTTGTAGTTCACATCTATTTTGCCGTAGATTTTATTGCGCGGCTTAAGCTCGCGCAGGGCAATTGTTTTGTTCACCGTTTCTTCGGGCGCTATATTGAAGAATTCTAACTGTGAGAGTGTTTCCCCATCACTGTAGCGATTTCCGGTGGAAAGCATGTAATAGCCGGATTCAAGTTCTAACGTAGCAGGGAAATCGGCTACACGCGGATCATCCTCGTAATCAAAGGTTACAAAATCACCATCAATATATTTCGCTATGGTGTAATGCACCCAATACTGCAAATGTTCCGCCTTCTCCCCCACATTTAACACTAACCTCCCCATTTTCTGCTTTCTGCTTTCCGCTTTCTGCTTTTCTCCCTTCTCCTCAAAACGTACCATCTTCCAAGCTCCTTTTTCCCAAACAAATACTTGGTTAATCGCCCCATCCCAGTACGCCGGAATATCTAACGCCCTGCAAGCCGCCACCAAAAAGATGTCTTGAGAATGTGAGTCTGTGAGTTTTAAATCAAAAACACCTTTGGGCGAAATGGGAGTGCGATAATAATTGTCGTTGGGAAGTATCGTAAGATGCGCCTCCATCCAATCCATAAGCTGTTGAACTGTTGGATTTCCACCTAATTCTTTCGTAAGTTTTTCTTGTAAATAATGCCTCCAAAAACGCAGTCCTTCATGGGCAATGCGTGCAGGTAGAATTCCTTTAAAATAAACCTCGACAGGATATTTCTCAGGGTGAAACAACGTGATATGTTCTTGCAAAATATCAGCGGGGGCATCGCGCAAATCCTTGTCGGAAAGTGCATTTAAAAACTCATAAATATATAGTCCTGTTTTAGCCGTCCCGTTTTGTTCAATAAACTTCTTGATTTCCATGTAGTTTCCTTCGCTTTTTTGAATGAAAAACCACAATTGTTCAGGCTTTAGATGTGCTGTTTGAATAGCTTTTGCTTCATCTTCTTTCATAAAAGTATTGATATACGCATTGCGCAAAGAATCTTCGTATTGCAAACGTTTGTTGTTGAGGTTGGTTTGTTCCTTGCTTGTAGTTTTCTTGTGAGTTGCGGCTTCAGGTGGAAGAATATCCAATGTTTGAAGATATGCTTTTCCGGGCTCATTATCAACTACTATGGTGAGTCGATCGTTTGTGCGCACATCAAATTTTTGATAGCCGTATTTTTCGTTTTTTGTCGCCCATACAAGCAGGTCGCCGTAACCGGTGGTGAGCGTAGCTCTTCCGTTATTGTCGGTGTTTACAGCCGCAAGGGTGTAGTATTCAGCATAATTGTATAGTTTAAATTTTACGGTGGCGTCTTGAATGGGTGCCCCCTTTTTGTCGGTAACAAAAACTTCTATCTGTTTGGTATTTGTATAGTTAGAAAGCATATTTATGACAGAGTATAGTTCTGTTTCCAGATTCCTTTCACCCAAGTTATTACACTTTCCAAACACATTGCTGTGCACCATCATGGCTCTGGTGGCGGGAATGGTAAACCATGCCATATCTAATTCAGGCTCAGGTTCACAGGCGCCCAAATAGTGCCAATTGCCGTCCACCCAAACCTCTACCCATGCGTGGTTATCGTCGGTGTGTGCCCAGCGAGGGGTGTAGCACTGTCGTGCGGGAATCCCCATGGCGCGCATGGCGGTAACCGTTAAGGTGGATTCTTCGCCGCAACGCCCCAAGCCGGTGCGAATGGTTGCCAGCGGCGATGAGGTTCTGCCGTCGGATGGACGGTAGGTTACCTTTTCGTGACACCAGT
>WQSU01000069.1 GCA_009787675.1 Lentimicrobiaceae bacterium | reverse complement strand
GGTTGGTGCACCCATCCTAAAAAGAAGTCATGCAACTCGTTCATGCCGGAAATTTGCGACAGTTTTTGAAAAAACTGTTCGGAGGTTACATTACCATATTGGTTTTCGTTAAGTAGCTGTGTAATAGAAGAAAAAAACAGGTCATCGCCCATATAGTTGCGCAAGGTGTAGGCAACTAATCCGCCTTTCCTGTAACTTGTTGAACTATAGGTAGCGCTTGTAGGTACATTATCTAATGCGTATAGTCCTCCATCGCTATTTAAAACACTGAAATGTAGTGATTTAATATCTGTTTTATATTTTTGTAAAGTAGGATCTAACATTTCATAGCACAAATATTCTCCATAAGTTGCAAAACCTTCGTTGATCCACATGTGATGAGAACTGCTGCAGGTGATGAGGTTCCCAAACCACGAGTGCGCCAATTCGTGAGCAATAGTGCCTTGATTGTTGGTGTTTCCGTACACGTAGCTTTCGGGGTAAGCAATGTTTGTAGCGTGTTCCATAGCGCCCCAATCGAAAGGTACGAGCACATATCCCACACGTTGCCAACGACATGCACCCCAGCGTTTTTCAAAAGTATGAAAGAATGTTTTCAGATTTACAAACGAACCGGCAACTTTTTCTATTTTGGCAGCATCGGCATAAATTTCAACCGGCAATATTTTTCCTGAAATGCTGTGTACGGTGTCTTTAACAACTAAATATTTACCCACCGCCACAGATGCCAGATAAGTAGGAATAGGGTCGGTGAGTTTCCATGTCCAGCGTTTTGTGTTGCCAAAATCTGCGGAATCTACTAATATTCCACCACATACCGCTTTTTTATCGGCATCGGTCGTGATGTTGAAGGTGTAGGTGGATTTGTCGGTAAATTCGTCAATGCAGGGAAACCAAACGCGCCCGAAACCGTGGGGAACACTTTCCATGCTCACGCCCATGTTGTAGGCAAAATCGTTTTTAAAGAAAAAACCGCCAAATTGTTCAGCAATAGGTTGTCCGTGATAAAATATCCGAATCGTTTCGTTTTGTCCTACGGTTGTTAACGGCAAATCAATTTTGAACTGTTGCCCTTGGGGCTGTAAAAAAGGTAGGTGATTGTCCCCTTTTTTTACAGAGTCAACTTCTAACCCCCACAAATGCAGATAGATGCTTTGAAGTGGCGCCATTTTTGCTTCAACAGAAACGTCGGTATAACCTTTAATTTCTTTTTGATTAAAATCTCTGATTTCCAGATTAATATCGTAATGCGATATATGAATAGTGTCGGCTTTGGTTTGCGCCAACAAATTATGTACCCATACTAAAACGATGATTTGAAAGATGATTAATTTTTTCATAATGATCCTATATTATTTATTTTTTTTGATAAAAATGTACGCCGAGATAGAGCCTCACCCCTTGCGGATAGGTGTGGTTTTTTTTTGAAATATTTAGCATGTAATCTATTTTTAATAACAGACTGATTTTGTTTGATGCCATAAACTCAACTCCTATCGCCGGATTGATAATGTAAAGCGTATTAGAGAAATGAACTACAGGTTCAGCTTTCATGTTATTTTGTGGTTTTTCTATGAAAATCAGATGCTTGGAACTTCCACCTCCCAAAGTAACCCCTACAAAGGGCATCCATTTTTTTACCGGATAAACCAAATCAAAGGTAATGCCGCCCCAACTGATTCTGCAACTGTTTTTGTAAGCTCCGTATTTACAGGTGGAAAAGTAGCCTTCTCCGCCCACGCGGAAGTTGCGATGCAGGAAAATGCCCATTTTTCCGCCCAACCCAAAAACGGGACCTTTTATTTTTTGCTCTATGTCATTACCTTGCAAATCCCCCACCGTAAACGTTGCGCTTTGTACATAACCTGTATGCACGAACATACCACCGGCATAACCTTTGTAGCCCCATGGCTTTTCAACAGCATCAGTTTGCGGAAGGGCGATGAGGAAGGGGATGGCGAAGAGGAGGGTGAGGAGGAGTTTTTGCATAATCGGTTTCGACGGGCGAAAATATGGTTTTTTTATTTAAAATATTTTATTTTTGAACCGTCAAAAAACACCTTTTAAGTTGAATATTCAATAAATCCAAGTAATTGATAATGTAATTTATTCTATTTTCGCAAATGTTTTAATAACATCAACATTATCGTTTTATAATATTAATAATCAATAATATGAAGAAGATTCTCGGGATTGGAAATGCCTTGGTTGATGCGCTCGTTGAGATAAGGGACGAATCCATTTTTAACAAATTCGGCTTAAAAAAAGGAGGGATGGAGATGATTAGCGCCGACCTAAAGAACGAAATTCATAGAGAGATACATGGGTTGAGGCAAACGGTAGCCTCCGGCGGCTCTACCTCCAATACTATTTACGGGTTAGCGCAACTCGGCGCACCAACTGGTTACATCGGAAAGATTGGAGAAGACGCAATGGGCTCTTTTTTTAAAAAAGATATGGAAAATGCTGGAGTTACAACACACCTTTCTTATTCTAAAATAGATACGGGAATTGCAACCACATTTATTACCCGAGGCGGAGAGCGCACATTTGCCACTTATCTCGGCGCTGCAGCTACTCAAACCCCTCAAGATCTGCAAGAAAGTATCTTTTCTTTGTACGACCTCATTCATGTGGAAGGATACCTGATTTTTAACAAGGATTTGATTTTAAATATTTGCAAATTAGCAAAGAAGTGTGGGCTAAAAGTCTCTATGGATATGGCAAGTTACAATTTGGTGGAAGCGATGCGCCCCTTAGTGGAAGAGTTGCTCCGCGATTATGTGGATATAATCTTTGCCAATGAGGAGGAAGCATACGCCTTTACCGGAAAAAAAGAGCGCGAAGCATTGGAAGTTTTATCCGGCTACTGCCCTGTTTCTGTAGTGAAGTTAGGCGCTGAAGGGTCTTTGGCGCATGTTTATGGAGAAACTACCGTAATTCCTGCCGTAAAAGCACATTGCAAAGATTCTACCGGCGCCGGTGATATCTTCGCTGCCGGCTTTCTATACGGTTTCATCAACAACTACGAAGTAGCCGAAATAGGCGCATTAGCTTCTAAATTAGGCGCTAAGTGCGTAGAAACCATAGGCGCAAGAATTTCATAAATTTTGCGTTATTAAATATTTCACGAATTAACACATTATGAATCACCTCAAGAAAAAGACACATACCACAACCCGCTACCTGATTTCTCCTTTCTGCTTTCTCCTTTTCTCCTTTCTCCTTTTCTCTCTTTGCTCTCCGCTATCAGTTTCCGCCCAAAAAACATCACATACCGAAACCGAACGCACTCTCTCCGTTACTTTTGCAGATGGACTTCGGGCGTTTTATTCACAAAACTATTCTGCTGCTGCAAAACTGTTTAAGAATGTAATAGCTGAAAACCCAAAACATCATGCCGCCTACTATTTGCTGCATAAAGTAGCTGCCGAACAAAACGATTATTTGTTGGCAGCCCATTATTTAAAAGAAGCTATTAAATTGGACAAAAAGAATGAATGGTATCAAATTGATTTGGCTAATGTTTATGAAAAGTTGGGCGACTACGCCGGCGCCGTGAAAATTTGGGAAGAGATTTGTAAAGTGAAATATAATAATGAATATTACTTAATGTCTCTGGCAAACAATTATCTACAATTAGAGAAATTGCACGAAGTGATTAAAGTTTATGATAGAATTGAAAATATTGTTGGAAAAAATGACGACCTCACTGAAACCAAAAAAAATATCTGGCTCTATTTGAATGATGTAAAAAATGCCGTGCGGGAGTATGAAAAACTGATGGAACTGTATCCTTATGAAATAGGCTATTACATCACTGCAGGAGATATTTATCTCTCTAACAACATGCCGGATAAAGCATTTCCATTTTTTCAAAAAGCGATAGCGCTGGATGCAGAAAACGCATCTCTAAATTTGACATTAGCCAATTATTATGAAGTAACGAGAAAACCTGCAGAAAGTTTTGAAGCACTCCTAAAAGCTTTTGCTTGTAAAGAATTAGAGATTGAAGAAAAAATACCGGTTTTAAAAAAATATTTAACGAACGCTTTTAAATTTCAAACACCTGAAATAGTGAGCCAAACTGAGCTCTTAGCAAAAGTGGTTGCTGAAGCCAATCCGCTTGATTTGGAGGGCTGGGCTGCGCTGGCAAAACTCAACTCATTACAAAATAAATATCAAGAAGCCAGATCGTTTTATGAAAAATGTATTGCGTTAGATGAAAGTCAATATGCAATATGGGAAGACTATTTTTATGTTTTATCAAAATTGGAAGATTATAAAACGATTGTTGCCGCTGAAAAACTGGTAGAAGAATTTTTTCCTACCAATGCTACGCTTCAATATGGATTGGCATTAGCTTTGCAACAGAAAAGAGAATACAAAAATGCCTTAAAAGCTGCCAAACAAGCGCTTTCATTTACATTTGACAATGGTTTTGTGGCAGAACTGAATCTATTATTGGGAGACCTCTCTTTTGAACTTGGAGAAAAAGATGATGCACTTAAGTACTGGAAAACAGCACAACGTCGCGGAATAAACTCCCCTGAACTTCTAAATAAAATAACGACAAACCAATAGCAACCATGAAACGACTTTTTATTGCGGTGGACGTTGAATTGTCGGATCAGTTCCAAACTTTAACACAACAACTGCATGCAGATTTGAGAAACGATGAGATTGTGTGGGTTAAGAACGAATTGCAACACCTTACCTTGCGCTTTCTTGGGGAGACGCCTGAAGCAAAAATCGAGTCTGTACTCCACGCTTTATCAACAGTAGCAGGCACAACAGAACCTTTTGAGTTGAAATTAGATAAATTAGGGGTTTTTGGAAGCAAGTACGCCCCCGACACCCTTTGGTTCGGGTTCTCCGAATTTTCAAACTTTAGAAATCTCTTTGAAATGTTGGAAAAAGAATTACTCCAAATGGGATTCCATGAAAATTATGGTAATTTTGTGCCCCACGTTTCCGTAGGAAGAATAAAGAAGGTGGATCATAAGAAACGTTTTTGGGAGACGATTGAGCAACGGCAACCTCAGTTTTCGCAAATGATACCGGTTCAACAACTCAAACTCATTCAAAGCAAGCTTTCTAACAATGGACCGCATTATAAAACAATAAAAAATTTTGTATTTAATTAAAAAATAGTATTTATGAATAATATGAAAGTTACCAATAAGCAGAAAAACGAAACAAAACAACCTTTATCAGAGAGAATCATAAAACTAACAAAACATCCCGTAACAATAGGCGCTTTTTTATTGATTATTTTATTTGCATTTTTTGCAAGTTATTCAGCAATCTTTGATAAAAAGCTAGACAGCAATGGAGACAATATCTTCTATTTTACTTGCGGAAAAGCGATTGCAGAAGGTAAAGGATACACTAATATTATGGGGTTTGAAGAATATCCCCACACCCACTTCCCTCCCGGATACTCTTACTTTATTTCAGGAGTTATGAAAATATTTCCGAATGATATTTTAGCTGTAAAAAAAGTAAATGGTATCTTGATGTACCTGTCGATCGTATTACTCTTTTTTATTATTCATAAGATTACAGGAAACACAATTCTTGCATTTATCACTTGCTTAACATGTTGCTTTCAACAAGATCTCTTAAGGTTTTCTACCATTATGATGAGCGAAATGCTATACCTGTTTCTTACATTACTATCCGTTTATTTAGCGCTTTTTGTGTATAAAAAATCTTTCCTGAAAAACAAATTATTTATATCCATAATAACTGTTCTACTCCTATTCTTTTTAAATTACGCTTTTCTTACGCGTTCAATGGGGATGGCTATAGTGTTTGCTGTTTTGTTATGGATGTGCATCTTGTGTTTTCAAAGTTTTTTCTTATGGTTAAAAACAAGAAAAAACAGTGAAATTGAAACACAAAACAATAATTTACAACTGTTTATTCAACGTGGCATATTGTTTTTATTAATATTTGTAACTTTTTTCTCAACACGAACACTCTGGCAAAAACGTCAAGAAAGATGCGGCAAAGTAGGAATAGAGTACATGAATGACTTTACCAAAAAAATTCAAGGGGGAAAAATGGAAACATTTGAGGATTGGAAAATCAGATTAACCAGCAATATTAATCATGCTACTACAAAACTGATTCCTCATCTATTATACGTAAAACCCTATAAAAAAGAGGATAAATCTACTACAAAAGATTGGGCGCTTGGCATTTTCGTTGCCATTATCATGGTTTTTGGTGTATTATATCTCAAAGAGGGAACCCTGTTATTACTGTTTTATATAGGAGCTTCATTATGTGCTTTGATTTTCTATCCGGAGCAATATCAGGGAAGCAGATACACCGTTGCCATTATTCCGCTTCTTCTTTTCCTAACCTTCAATGGCATTTCCGCATTTATAGGAATTGGAATGAAATTATTTCGGAAGAAATGGAATCCCTATATTTTGCAATCTATTGTGGTAATCATTTTTGCTTTCTTTTTTCTATTGCCTGCTCATAGTAAAAGTTTGGACGAACAAAAAAAATCAGCTAAAATTAAATCATGGAAAACTTCAACAGATGCAAACTATAAAAATTTTATGGAAGGGATTGAGTGGTGCGGCAATAACCTGCCGGACACCGCACATATTATTTGCCGTAAGCCTGAACTGTACTATATGTATACCGGATTGCGCAAATGTGGCGGGTTTCCTCAATACTGCGAAGTGGATTCCATGTACCGGCTTCTTAAAACAAAAAATACAGAATATTTAATTGTTGACAACTGGTTTCGACATGCTTATGTAACGCTCTTCCCTGTGGTGCAAAAATATCCTGAAAAATTTAAAGTACTTCACAAAATTGGAGATGTTGATACGCTAAGAAAGATTAATCCCGTATATGTTTTTCAGTTTAATGACGAGTGGGGCTATCACGGCGACTTGGTGGACGGCAAAAAAGAGGGAAAAGGGTACGAACTCTTCCAAGATGGAAGGAAATATGTGGGCGAATTTTCTAATGACAAAGTGAATGGATACGGAGAACTTTACGATTCTACCGGCGCCATGGTTGCCAAAGGATATTGGAAGGATGGTTTTTTAGTGAGAGCCCATTTCTAAAAGAAACTCCATGAAAACTCATTAATATCATTATGTCATTCAGTCTATCAATACGATAGATCGAAAAAAAGAGGCTGTTTCTTAAGTTGGCAAAAAATATGCTACGCTTAGGAAAAAAATGCCATTTTTATAGTTTCAAGTACTCCTATAATGGGTTCTTCCTCATTTTCACCCACTCTCCAAATCTAAAAAACGCCTTTTACCTCCTTGTTTTTTTTCAAAAAAATTATTACATTTGCCGCCGTTATAAAAAAAGTAAGGCTTCTCTTTGTTTATAACTAAAAAAGTCAAAGTACATAGAAGCCATCATTAAATAATCAAATTATATGACAAATTGTGAAGAATTCATTAGCCAACTTGCAAACAAGTACGGCAGAAAACGGGAAAGTTTGTTGCCCATCATTCATGAGGTCATCAATCAGTACTATTTTCTTAGTGAAGAAAGTATGACTACCATCGCACGCGAGTTGGACATGCCCACCGCCGAGGTCTATGGCACCGCTACTTTCTATTCTTTTTTCGACACAAAACCTCAGGGAAAATACGTCATCCGTGTTTGTCAAACCATTGTTTGCGACATGAAACGTAAAGAGGATATTGTGGACGCTATCTATGAATTGCTCCGGATTAAACCGGGCGAAACTACCTCCGACGGCAAGTTTTCATTGTACTACACCAACTGCTTGGGAATGTGCCATGAAGGGCCTGCCATGTTGATCAACGACGAGCAATACGCTAAACTTACACCGGAATCGGTAAAGGATATTCTCGTGAATTATATGAAAAAATAGGTTTAATCAGTAAAAATCATCAAGTTATGCCAACAAGTACAGTTAAAAGAACCGATCTTATCTTTAAGAAAGATATTGATTACAGTGCCGTAATGCACAAAATAATGAAGATGGGAAAAGATGAGTTTATTGAAGAACTTATTGATTNCGGTCTTCGTGGCCGCGGGGGCGCAGGATTCCCCACCGGCTTGAAATGGAAATTAGTGAAAGCAGAACCGTCTCCCGAAAAATACATCATTTGTAATGCCGACGAAGGAGAACCGGGTACGTTCAAAGACAGAGAGATCCTGGACAACGCCGCTGAAAAAGTGATCTGGGGGATGACCCTCGCAGCTTACATCACAGGAGCCAAAGAAGGGTTTATCTATATCCGTGCCGAATACAAATATATGCAAACCAAATTGCGTATCGCTATTGATAGAATGGAACAGAATATTAAAGCCCTCGGCATCAAGTTTAAGTTAGATTTGGTGTTTGGTGCAGGCGCATATATCTGCGGCGAAGAAACTGCCCTCATCCACTCTATGGAAGGACATCGCGGCGAGCCGACAAACAAACCGCCATTCCCCGTTACACACGGTTATCTCAACAAACCTACTGTAGTGAATAACGTGGAAACTTTTGTAAATGCAATCATTATCGCCGAAATCGGCGCAAAAGAATATAAAAAACTCGGCACTAAAGCCTCACAGGGAACCAAGTTGTTCTCCGTTTCCGGCGACTGCTGCAAAGAGGGAATCTTTGAATTGGAAATGGGGATGACCGTGCAACAATTCGTTGATGAGTTTGGAGACGGCGACACCAAAGCGGTTCAAGTGGGTGGCGCCTCCGGATTCTGCGTCCCCAGAAAAGAGTTCCCCAACACAATCATTGGCTTTGAAGGCGTGCCCACAGGAGGCTCCATGAAAGTGTTCAACTCATCTCGCTCCATGTACAACACGCTGGAAAACTATTTGGTTTTCTTTGAAGAAGAATCATGCGGACAATGTACCCCTTGCCGTATTGGAACACAACAGTTGCTTTTAGGTATTCAAGCAGTAAAACGCAAAGAAAAACCAAAAAGCTATTTGGATGAACTATTAAAACTTGCTCAAACGATGAAATACGCTTCCAAATGCGGTCTTGGTCGTTCGGTAGGTAATGCGTTTGGATCTATCGTTTCAAACTTTAGAGAAGAAATTATTTATTAACCACTAAAACAAATCGTTATGAGTAACTTAATTAATGTAACTATCAATAATATTCCGCTTCAGGTGGAAGAAGGAACCACCATTCTTGAAGCGGCGAAAATGTTAAATATTCACATTCCTGTTTTGTGCCATCACAAAGACTTGTGTGTAGCAGGAAATTGCCGTATCTGTGTAGTAGAAGTAGAAAAAGACCCCTATCTTGTGGCTGCTTGCGCTATTCCGGTACGCGAGGGAATGAATATTCAAACCAACACCAAAAAAATTCGCGATGCGCGTAAGCATATTTTGGAGTTGTTGTTAACAGAACACAATATCAATTGTATTAAATGCTGTAAGAGTAGTAGTTGCGAATTGCAAAACTTGGCATTGGAGTACCGTCTTGATGAGGAGTTGTTTATTAACTTATTAAAAGACACTCCGGTGGATGATTCTTCACCCTCCATTATTAAAGATGATACCAAATGTATTCGTTGTACCCGCTGTGTGAGAACCTGTGCTGAGTTGCAAGGCGTTAACGCGTTGGCAATGTCCCAAAAAGGTAGATACACCAAAATGAGTACCTTTTTGGAAAAACCGCTGGCAGATGTAGTGTGCACCAACTGCGGACAATGTATCAACCGCTGCCCCACAGGCGCGTTAACCGAAAAATCGTACGTAGAGCAAGTTTGGGAAGCAATTTATGACCCATCCAAATTTGTGGTG
>WQSU01000068.1 GCA_009787675.1 Lentimicrobiaceae bacterium | reverse complement strand
AATATTTGCCGAAGCGGGGGCAACCACAACCGCATCTGCCCAGTTTGCATGAGAGATATGTTCAACAGAATAGGGTTCATTTCGTGTAAAACAATCGGAATAGATCGCATTTTGCGATAATGTTTCTAATGTTAATGGCGTTACAAACTGCAAACCATTTTTTGTGATGACGACTTTCACCTCGTGTCCGGCTTTTTTAAATAACCGTATCAGCGATAGCGACTTATACGCCGCAATTCCGCCCGTTATGCCGATGATGATTTTTTTTGAAGCCGAAGTCGGCATTTCAATATTATTTTTCAGGTGATTTGAAATAGATGTCTTTGTTCTCAAACTCATGAACTGCCATAATGGTTGGTTTGGGGAGTTGTTCGTAAAAACGAGCAAATTCAACCTGCTCCTTATTTTCTTGATTTTCTTCAAAAACATCCGAAACATTATGGTTGGCAAAGTCTTTCAAGCGTTCTTGAAAATCCTCTTTTAATTCAACGGCAATCTGGTTTGCTCTTTTCGACAAAATGGCTACAGTTTCATAAATATTGCCGGTTTCTTTGTCAAATTCACGCAAATCGCGGGTTACGGCAAAGGGATTCATTTTTGTTTTAGTGTACTCGTTCGCTTTCATCTTATGAACTTATTATTTTTGTTGATCTATTTTTTTAATTTGAATTTCAGCTTCATCTGCAATTTTTTTACTGTCTGCCAAGAAACTGTTTTCAGGGTATTGCTGTTGCAGTGTTTCAAAAGCTTCAAGGCAATCTTTATATCGGAAATATTTTTTACTTTCTACGCTTCTTCGTGCAAAGTCAAAATTATTTTTTATGAGAATAGACAGCACTTCCGGAGCATACTTGGAAGATGAGTAAGTTTTCATGAAGTTTCTCGCCAAAATTTGCGCTGCTTCATAATAACCTATATCATAATACATTTTTACTATTTCCATCTCTTTTTTAGCCAACTTGTTGCGCATAGCGTCTAAAATCTCATTACACTCGTCAATATATTTACTATAAGGATATTGTTGAATAAAAAGATTGATTTCATCAATAGCAAGTACGGTAACGAATTGGTCTAAATTATAATCGGGTGAATTGTAATACATGGCTTTAAGGGCATTTAGCGCTGCCAGCTCTGTTTTCTCCGTTCCCGGATATCTTCTTGTATAATCTTTAAAATGGAACGCAGCCATTTGATAATCACGGTTTTGGAAATAAGAATCGGCAAAAAGGAAAAGGATGGTATCGCCTAACGGAGTGCCGATAGATAGCGGATAAAGTTCCTCAAAAATACGGGCGGCAGACAAATAGGCTTTGTTGTCGTAGTATTTCATGGCTTTGTCGTAATATTGCCGAAAACTCTCAAAGTTAACTTTTCCCTTGCTTTTGCTCTTGGGGGTTTTCGATTTCTTCTTTTTGCTCCTTATGTCAACGGGAGGTGCGCTCATTTCCGACATCTCATCCACTTTAAACAAGGTCATAACTGTATTTTTTGGCAGCAAATCTCCTGTAGTAGCAGCAGAGATGTCCCCAAACATCAGACATAAAACTAAGAAAATCAATAGATTAAAATCTATTCTACAGATTTTTTTCATGGGGCGAATATATATTTTTTTCGGTAGGGATATCGCCTATCAGGGTAAAAAAAGAGATTGTCTCAAAAAACAAATTGATAGAACTCTGATAACTCAGATTAGTCATGATTTACCTGATAATATATTAAAAATAAGAATATAAAAATCAGAGCAAACCTGCTAAATCAGTGTCATCAGAGTTCTAAATCACTCTTAAGACAGCCGCATTACTCAATAAACACAAATCACTTCACCACCATCTTCTTCGCATCCGTTCTCTCCCCATTCACCGAAAGGGTGTAATGATAAATGCCGGGCGCCAGATCTGTCAAAGAAACGGTTGTTTTGTGGCTTCCTGCTTGCACCATGCCTATCGGCAAGTTCTTTACCAATTGCCCAAAAGCATTGTAGAGGTTGATTTCTACCGCGCCGGCGGTGTAAATCTCATAACCAATGGAAGTAGTTCCTGTGGCAGGATTGGGAATGTTTTGCCCCAAGGAACCTCTTTTTCCACTTTGAGGTATGAGCGGCTTTTCCGTTTGTGTTTTCTTAATTTGCGGCAAAGTAGCCAGCAAGGTGGTTTTGTTCTCCTCGTACGCCTGCTTCGATTTTGGTTTAATGAAAGGAAAACGATAGTGGCAACTGCCGCCCGATTTGGTGCCGGATACCGTATCTGCCTCCATCATTAAGTGAATATCTCCCAAGTCAATTACGGCGAATACGCTGTCTTGGTATGTAGGCGGGTTTTCTATACGATACTCGTACCAGTCCACTGCGGGTTGCCAGAACTTTTCTTTTACATAGCATCGGGTAGCGAGAAAGTCGGCTACCTCAAACAAATTGCTATCTGAAGGGGTAATCGTAGTGTAATAATCATGTAGCGTGTAATAATCGTGGTTTGTTAGTTGTTGTATGGCAAAAAGCTCGTGCAGTGCAGCGATGGCAAATTGGCTGTTAGGATAGGTTGCAATCAATTCTTTAAAAGTGAGTTCGGCATTGGGGTAGTCTTCTTCTGCAAAGTAGGTGAGGGCGGAGAGGTAGAGGGTTTCGGGTGCGTCAAGGGTGGTTGATGAGGACTTGCCACACTGCCAAATTGGATCATAAACATAGTATTTTGAGGGATAGAGATCTTCTAATGGGTCAAAATTGTAACCCCAACAGTTTAATTTTACATCCCGTAACATGGATGAAGGAAATTTTCCGGTAGCATCTAAATCCCAATAAACCAATGGATCATCAAAACTATTGCCAAGATTATCATCATCCCAAATCTGATTATAGCGAAAAAGAGTTGGAAAAGAATTAACAGAGGCATACAATTCTATATTATCACAATCTTTAATAATTTGAGGGGGCGAAGAAGGTGCAAGTGTACTTCCAAAAGTGGTGTAACTGTTGTTATGCAGGCGAACACCGTGATTGTTATTGTGAATATGGTTGCTGCTGAATTGGGCGACAGAATTGAAGAGTTCTATTCCTATGTTGCAGTTTGAAACGTTGTTGTTTGTAATGACGGCAGGAACTATACCACCTATTGTCTGTGTAGTTCCACTTTGCTCCAACGAAATGCCTGTAACATAGCCACTAATGATGCTGTTGGCAATTTCATAGGATGTTGATCTCAGAAATTGCAATGCTGCATAGTTGCTATTAGAACCTTCAAAATTACAGTTGGTAATAACGGTGATAGGGAGCATAGAAGTTCCAAGAGTAGGCACTAAGGTATGATCGGAAATAAATTGGCTTGCATTAAATATGCAATTATCTATAATAGATTGGCTTATAGAGGTTTTGAGATGGCTGCCCGCATTAAAAGTGCAGTTAGAAATATTAAGATTTGTACCCCTGTGTGCAAGCGGTGTGTTATTGAAGGTGGCATTGTTTATTGAATAGAGTTTGGTTTCATCATAAAGCGGTTTTTTCTTGTTTTCTATATAAATACCATTGAGGTTGTTGAAAGTAACGTTGTTGCCTACTGTGAAAGCGCCGTTTTTAATGTGAATAACCGTTTCTTGTTGACAAAGATCTCCGTAGATTTGAGCGCCCTCTTCAATAATTAATGTTCCACCCTCTTCTATGATCAGTTTGCCGTTTTGTAGAAAATGTAAGGGGCAATCGCTATATATTGTATAAGTATTGCTCTCTACATTGGGTATAGTTAATGTATTGGCGACGTTTCTGCGGCAAACCGTATCCAATTCAGCCAAAATGTTAAGCGCAGGGTCGCCGAGAAGGTTATAAGCATACCTTATCTTCAATCCAATACCTCCGTTGCCATGCTGCAGTTTAGTATCAAGTAACAATTCACCGGCTATGGAAATGTTTCCACTAAAAAGGCTACTGGGTAAAATTTGATGATAAGACTCACTTGTCACGACTATTTCGACAAGTCTTGTATTTCCTATGTACCCCACTGCTCCTTTACTGGGGTCATAGCGTGTTAGGAATTCTCCCAAACATTCCATATTATCAAAATGAGCTGTTCTACTGCATACAGCACTTATGAATGGAGCCTTGTGGTCATTACTCAACTCATTGAGAAAACAGGATATGTTAAGACCATCTAACCATGAGTCCGGATCTATCATGTATGAGGGGAAGTCAACGTATTGAACAAAACAAACGCCGTCATTCAAATAATTCAGGGTAGGTATTTTAATTCCTGAATGATCATAAGCACCTGTTACACCTGTATAACTCCAACCGCAACTGCCTAATAAGTTACTCATAAAACTGTGATACTCTGGCAAATATTGAATAAGATTCAATCGTACAGTACTTCCTGCAGATTTGCGCCACGAATTGTCGTTGAAGTCTGTTTCGTGAAATATTGTTTTTTGTACCATATTGAATAGTTGTATGGTATCCTCTACGCTGAATCTGCCTATAAATAGATCGCCAACATGATCATACTTTCCTGTTGCATCTTTGGTGATGCAGGTAAAGTAATAATCTGAAGGATATACATCATCCGGCACATATCCATTAGAAATTCCATGTTCCTTTCCCGTTGGCATCCCCTCACCGTTTTCCCCGTAATTATCTCCTACCAACAACACATAAGCCAAATGTCCGTCACCATACGGATTGTGCGAATGATGTGCATTTTTTCCTTCGAAAACACGACGAATAAAGGTGCGTATGCGCTGCTCTTTTATGTATTTATCAGATGGCTCCCATGTATTTGAGGGACCTTCATAATAAAAATTCAGCCCCAAAATTTGTTCCACATTCACTATTGCAACATCAAAACCGTTGTAGTAGGCGCGGTGATCGGCTAACCGTTTCAGTTGCGAGTTGGGATTATTGGGCGTAAAAAAATCGGGTATGGTAATAATCAGATAATCAGCCACAATAGTACAAGATTGCGCCGTATCGGTAAGGTCTATCCAATGCACATTGCCGGGCGTAAAGCCGGTTTTTTTATAGGCTTTATCGTTTACCAAAGCGCTCATGCCATTGTCTTCGTAATTAATGAAAGAGCTTGCTGCCACTTTGTTAAAGATGCCGGTCGGTACATTCGCATCCGTAATAGGCTTGTTGAAAGTTAGGATAACTTCCATTTCGGTAGCAACCAGTAATTGTCCTATAACCGGATTAAATTGCATGGGGTGGATTTCAAGTTCTACATAATGCTGATGGCGCAGTGCGCCAGTTTCACCCAACGTGTAGCTTTCAGTCGGCATAAAATCATTTTGCAGATACACAGAGGGGTTGATAGTAAACACCTCTTGCAACATATCGGTATTGTCGAGTTGTAATTCCGGCACAGGATATACCCTATAGCTCGAAAAAGTTTGAGTTTTGATAACTTTTACCGAATAATTTACCTGATTACATACCGGCACCGCAATCCGTTTGCTAATGACCGGTATTTCAGGCTCTCCGGTGGATCCGCTTACGCCACACGCGGGAATGGAAAGGCGTTGGTAGTTCACCCCTGCTTCCGTAATGGGAGTAGAGAAAAATCCCGACAATTCAACCGTAAAACTTACTTCACGATTGTTGGATTGGATAATAGAAATTTCGGGTTCGGCAGGCACTGTTTTGGTGAGCGGCACCCAGTTTTGAGACCATGCTACTGAGGTTAAGAGCATGATCATGATGATAAAGCATAGATTTTTTTTCATAACTACTATATTTTGGTTAATAATGAATGCGCCGAAATTAAAATAATTTCGATTGCAAAAAATATCTTTTATTGCGATTTTATTGCGATTTTCGCAACTCTGAAAAACAGCAGATTTCCTGTGAATAAAAAAACTATTTTTGCAACGAAAATAATTCATTATGAAGCATAAACTTTTATTTTTATGGATTACCCTGTTATTTAACATGGCAAACGCCATGGCGCAAGGCGGAACAACAGGACCGCTTACATGGAACTTAGAAGATGGTATCCTTACTATAAGTGGCGAAGGAGCAATACCGGATTACAATTTTGGCGAAACACCATGGTATAGCTATCGCACTTCTATTCATACGGTGGTGATGGAATTAGGAATTACAGGTATTGGAAACAATGCTTTTGGCAATTGCACCAATCTGCTTTGGGCTAGCATACCCAATGGTGTAACTGGTATTGGAGATGCGGCTTTTGGAGCCTGCAAAATACCTCTAATTACGATCCCTAACAGCGTAAGCACTATTGGAGATTATGCTTTTGCTGCCAGTGGAATAACTTCGCTGACGATCCCTAATAGCGTAACCACTATTGGGGAACTTGCTTTTTTTAATTGTACAGCCCTGATTTCCGTTACCCTTCCCAATAGTATAACCAGTATTGGAAATTATGCTTTTAGAGAATGTTTTTTTTTAACTACAATTAACATTCCTAACAGCTTAACAAGTATTGCTGAGGGTCTTTTTTATGTTTGCAGGAGCCTATCTTCTATTATTATTCCCAACAGTATAACAAGCATTGGAAAATGGGCTTTTTGCGATTGTCCTATAGCTTCAATTACAATTCCCGGCAGCGTAACCGCTATTGGAGACTATGCTTTTTATTACTGCTTGTGGCTGACTTCAATTGAAGTGGAAAATGGCAATCCTAATTATGTTTCGGATGATGGAATTTTATTTAATAAAAATAAAACCACTATAATTAGCTATCCCTCAAATAGAGCGCCGGGTGAGTATCAGATTCCCAACAGCGTAAAAAATATAGGAAACGGGGCTTTTGACCATTGCGTTTTAACTTCTATTATCATTCCCGATGGAGTAACCACTATTGGAGATCGTGCTTTTGACAATTGCATAGCATTGCCTTCCATTACCATTCCCAATCAAGTAATTAGTATTGGAGAGTATGCTTTTAGCTTCTGTTTGAGTCTGACTTCAATTACCATTCCTGAGAAAATAACAACTATTACAGAGGGTGCTTTTGAGGGTTGCCTCAAATTGACCTCTATTATTCTTCCTAACAGTATTACCAGTATTGGAGATATTGCTTTTTTGTGTTGCGGAATAACTTTAATTACCCTCCCCAACAGCCTGATAACTATTGGAGAACGTGCTTTTATTGATTCAAAATTGACCTCTATAATCATTCCCAACTGCGTAACAACTATTGGAGAAGGGGCTTTTTTATCATGCAAGAGTATGAGTTCTGTAACACTCCCGAAAAGTTTAACAATCCTTGAAAATATAGCTTTTCGAGATTGCAAAAGTTTAACTTTAATTAACAATCTTAATCCCGATCCTATTTTCATAGACTGGACTGTTTTCCAAATGATGCCTCAAAGTGCATGTACGTTGAAAGTGGCGACAAGTGCTGTTACTAAGTATCAAAATGCTCAGGTGTGGAAAAATTTCAATATCGTGGGGGGTGGTTTTTTGGTTAATCCTGTTACAGACAATTTAGAATATGGTTGTACCACAGGCGATGCACTATACGAGGCAAACGAGATGGCTACAGTAAGCGCCACCGCTTACAGCGGCTATAAATTCGTAAATTGGACTTTAGCCGACGAGGAGGTTTCCTGCGAAAACCCATACATTTTTCCCGTAACCGAAGACGTGGAGTTGGTTGCACATTTTAAGGAAATAGAAACTTATAGGGTGAGTGTAAGTGTTAATAATGATGAATATGGAACTGCCACAGGCAGTGGATTGTACGAAGAAAACAAGACTGTAACAGTAAAAGCAACAGCGTATTCCGGCTATAAATTTGTAAATTGGACCATTGCAGGTGTGGAAGTTTCCAGCGAAAACCCATACAGTTTTCCCGTAACCAAAGACGTGGAGTTGGTTGCCCATTTTAAGGATGAGGTCGGTATTAATGAATTAGGAATTAGGAATTACGAATTAGGAGTTTATCCGAACCCAACGAGCGGGGAATTGAGAATTAGGAATTACGAATTAGGAATGGGGGCACTGAGCGAAGTGGAAGTGGAGGTGTATGATGTGTATGGTAGAAAGCAGAAGGCAGAAAGGAGAAAAGGAGAAGAGGAGAAAGGAGAAATGGTAATAAATGTTGAACATTTGACGGCAGGGATATATTTAGTTAGAGTAGCAACAGAGAAAGGTGTAGCAACAAAAAAAGTAATAAAATATTAATCAATGGCAACAAAAATTTTATAGTTTCGCGCATCAAATTAGTAATAACCCAATATTTTTTTTATGGAAAAAAATAAACTTATTGAGATGCGTAAATCGAAAAAATTATCGCAACTGCAGATTGCCAAACTACTTAATATGACAGCTTCATGTTATAGCAAACGAGAGTGTGGGGATACTTATATCAGGCTTGAGGAATGGGGAGAACTTGCAAAAATTTTGGATGTTCCTTTTGATGAAATATATGAACCTTTTGAAGAAAGATCATCGAATACCTGCACCGATAATGCATTCGCCATGTGTATGGGACCAAATTATGGAACGAATAATAACTATACCGTACCGGAGGCTTTACTTGAGACACAACAAAAATATATTGCCAAACTAGAGGATGAAAATAAGGAATTGAAACAATTGCTCGAAAAAAAATGAAACAGAACCTTTTTTTGTTAAAATCGCAAAATCTGCTAAAAAATGGAGAAAAATGATATTCGGTTTATGGCAAAAAAAGATAGTTTTGCTGCATCATAAATCAAAAAAACAACTGTATGAAAACAGCATTATTTTCTCCCGTATTGTTTATTATTATTAAAAAGAATATGATTTCATTTTTGTTTTGTATTTCTGTATTCTGTATTTTTCCTGCATCTCTATTTGCGCAAGGCGGGCAAGCAGGACCTCTTACATGGAATATAAACGGTAGTACACTTACTATTAGCGGCGAAGGGGAGATGCCGGATTATACGCATGATAATCCTGCTCCGTGGAGAGATTATGTATTCAACTCAACTGCTATTGTCATAGAATATGGTGTCACATCTATCGGCAACTGGGCTTTTTACACCTCCCATTGCGGTTTGGGGACAACTTTGATTTCTCTCCCTAATAGTCTAACCCGTATTGGAGATCATGCTTTTCATGCTATGTGTACGTTAAAATCAATTACCATTCCGTGCAGTGTAACAAGTATTGGACTCCAAGCTTTTTCTCAATCAAAATTAACGTCCGTTACCATCCCTATCAGCGTAACATATATTGGGCAGGGTGCTTTTGCCTGGTGCTACGAACTTACAGCAATTATCATCCCCAACAGTATAACACGTATCGAACATGGTATTTGTAATGGCTGTAACAATCTGATTTCAATAACCATTCCAAACAGCATAACGAGTATTGGAGAAATGGCTTTTTATGGTTGCAATAAACTGACTACAATTACTTTACCCAGCAGCATTGCAAGTATTGAGATGCGGATTTTTGAGAATTGCACAAGTTTAGTTTCTATTACTAACCTTAATCTTATACCCATTAACATATATTACTCCTACAATCCTGTATTTGCAGGTGTAAATCAAAGCGCATGTACATTAAAAGTTCCCACGAGTGCTGTTTCAGCCTATGAAGATGCAGAAATATGGCAGAATTTTAATATAGTAAGTGGCGGCATTTTGGTTTATCCCAAATCAAACAACTCCGAATATGGGTATGTAACTGGCAATGCATTATATGAAGCAAACGCAACGGCAACAGTAACGGCTACCGCATTTACCGGCTATCATTTTGTAAATTGGACTATAGACGGCGAGGAGGTTTCCACCGATAATACTTACAGTTTTACGGTAACCGAAGATGTGGATTTGGTCGCCAATTTTGAGAAGATATTAGAAACTTTTTTGGTTATTGTCAACTCAAATAATGATGAATATGGAACTGCCACAGGCAGTGGATTGTACGAAGAAAACAAGACTGTAACAGTAAAAGCAACAGCGTATTCCG
>WQSU01000067.1 GCA_009787675.1 Lentimicrobiaceae bacterium | reverse complement strand
TAACCTTTTCCATATTGAATATTTTTGTGTGCAAAAATATTCAAACTATTCATTGCGGTTGGTGTGTCTATTTTTAAACTCATGGAAATTTCATTGTTATTTATTTTTATGTTAATGATTAATATTATTTGATTATAGAAAAATGAATAGCTTACTCTTTAATAAATTTTTCTACTTGATTGTTCTCAAATTTAATAAAACATATTCCTGCTTTTAAATGACTAACATTTACCGATCGTGTAGCTTGTTTGTTCTTTAACAATATCCTTCCTTGTATATCCATAATTTCAAATGGTTGCTCTGTATTAAAATGGAGATAGTCTTTAGCAGGATTTGGATATACGACAATTGAATTGTCAGAATTATCAAGTTGATTTACAGATAAATTTGACGGAATATCTAATCTCATCAATGAAAATGTACCATTAGAACTCCCACCTAAAATTAATTTATCATTCATCTGCAAATTTATGTCAAAAAAATAATAACTCTCGCAAGTAAACAAACCTGTATTATTAAAATTTGGATCTAAAGAACCATTTTTACTAACGCTTATTAATTTATCGTAACTTCCTATCAAATATTTATTTCCATTTTGTAAAAATCCTTTCTGAATGAGAGATACAAGAGGTATATTATCAAAATAGCTGAACCCATTTACTCCGAAGTTGTTATTGATCGTCCCATCATCATAAAGACAACACATAAAAGTTGTATGGGCATATCCAACCAATAGAAGGCTTCCGTCAGGATCTTCAATTGCAGCACGAATACATTCATCATTCCAAGAAGGAAGTAAGTTCATTTTCCATACTCCATTATTTGCAAAATCTCTAACGAAATTGCCAATAGAGTTCAATTTACAAACAACTATTTGGTAATCATAAGGCTTGGAATCATCCATTCCTGTAACTAAGATAGATTGGTCATTTAGTATTTTAATACTTAATGGAGTAATATGACTAAAAGTTTCCATATCTTCTAAAACTACCTTTCCATTTATGCCAAAACAACTATCAATCTCTCCATTATAGTTATATTTTAAAATAGAGTATCCATCTCCTATCAACAGATAATCATCATTCTCTATATTCACGGAAAGGAAAAAAGTAGTATTACTTATAACAATTTTCCCATTTTCACCAAATGAGTTGTCAAAACTTCCATTTTCATTAAGCCTTATAAAATATAATAATTGAGATGAACCTCCAACAAAAAATATTTTATTTTCATCAGTTATTTTAAAATCAAATACCTCTGCTTTTGGAATTCCTAAAGGAACTATCCCAAATGAATCATCAACTATCCCATTGGCATCAGTTTTTATCACGACAGGATTTTCAAAAAAAATCTCACTACTTCCAATGGCGAACATGTTACCTGACTGATCAAAAATGACACGTTGAATTACGCCTAAGTTAGGTATTTTGGCGATTCCGTTTTGTCCAAAAGTAGGGTCAAGGGTAACAGGTTGGGCATTTAGGAATTGCAAACTGCAGAAAAGCACGCAGAAAGAGAACATTAAAATACGTATGTGCGCAGATGTAATCAAAATTGTTTTTCGTATCATGGTTTTTTGAACTTTAAACATTAAACTTTAAACCTTGAACTAATTAAACGTAAAATTGAACGCCGCAAAGAAGGTCGTTCCGGGTGCATAATAGTTTTTTATTTGAAATTTTGCAGGATTTTCAGGATCGTAACGGTAATTTTCCCAAGCAGTAGTAATTAAATTTTTATTGTTAGTGATATTGGAAACATTAATGTTAAATCCTATAGTATAACGCTTTATACGCCAACTTTTGCTCACGGAAACGTCTAAAGTAAATTGCCCCTTATATCGGGTTTGGTCAACAATTTGATGATATTCAGCGCTATTTCTATCAAGATCCGGATTTATTTTTTCAGGAGTTCTTCTGCTAGGAACAACCTCGCAAAAGATTCTGTCGAAGTAGTTACAGTTGATGTTTACCCACCAATAATCATAATTGAACTTAAGTCCTAAAGTACCAGCTACTTGAGGAGAACGTGCTACAAAATAGTTTTTCCAATACACAACAGTATTTTTCTCCACCTCATCAAATCCATTTTCGGCGTTTGTTGACATTAACGGGTTATTGCTGTAGCGATAATCTCCAAAATTACCTGCCACAATAAGCCAAAACATGGAGCTAAGTTTTATTTCAGCGCCCATTTCAGCGCCAAGGTGGCGTTGTCCCATACCTGTTAATATATCATTTGTCATAGTGCTAAGATCATCAGAATAGAAACTGATGACTTTTGTCATATCGAAAAATTGCGTAAAATACAGCGTTGTACGCATTTTTAAGAATGGATATTTAGCGATGTAAGACAGATCCACGCTTGCCACTTTTTCGGTTTTCAGGTCATCAATGAAAGTGTTTCTGATACGCGGCGCTACAAACGAATTGAGAATACCGGGGGCGGAAGTAACAAATTCGCCGTTTAAAACTAAATAGTTACGACCGGTAACTTTGTAGGTAATACCGGCTTTTACACCGCTTTCAAAAAAGGATTTCACGTCAGATTTTCCTTCGGAGTCATTTTGGAAACGACCGTTTTTCATAAAACCTACCCGCCACATTTCGGAGGCGCCTAATTGCCCTCCTACATGAAAATCAATTTTTGGATAGGTGAAATAGAATGTAGCCCATGCTTTTTGGTTGTAAAGCAAATAGCTGTAATCATACCCGAAAGTGTCCCCCTCTTTCAGTTCAACATCCATCTTATTCAAATCATTGTAGATCACAAGTAAACTATCGGGGAAATAGCCGTCGGAATATTTGTCCACATCCAACCAATAGGAGCCGCCGAGCAGGTCGTTAATAGTTTTGTAGTTATGTTGCTTTAACCCCCTAATGTCCACCCCAGCGGAGAGTTTAATATGATTATTCAGATTCATATTCAAGTAGGAAGCGCCGCCCAATTCAAAGTGATCAACTACGCGGTTTTCAACCATGTATTGCGCCCGTTTTCCCATTCTCTTTGCAGTTTGGTTCACTAAATACATTTTACCCCAATCAATTTGTCGTGTGTTTTCATCTGAGAGCCAAGCATTCTTCCAAGCTTCATAAATACTATCTCCACTTGCAAGATTATAACTTGGAAGATAGCGGTAATAATCGGGACGAGGATCAGGCACATCAAACCAGTTCAATGCAGTTCTGCTATTTCTACCAAAAGAGGATGCTAATGTGGTGGTTATGGAAAATTTATTGCTTTTTGGAGTATAATAATGGGTGAGTAAAATCGCGGGTTCAATGACCGTTCTCACAACAGCATTTCGTTTTTTTCCTTGATACCAGCCCCAGTTAGGGTTATAATAATGCGTATTAAGCAGTTCATAAAGTTCCGATACAGTTCCTCCTTGCGCCCCTTGCTCTCTTGGAGACATAAAAGCCGTTAAATTCAAGGCGTGTTCTTGATTGAACTTCTTTTCTGCGCCAAAGAAAAGGCTGAAGCCTTTGTAGGAAGTGCCCGGCACGTATGCAATAGCATCTCCGAAACGCGCAGAAGCAGAGCCTACTAACGACCAGCCATTTTCCATTACGCCGGAGGCTGTGGTAACCATCAGTCGGTTCATGTAGGTTCTGTTAGATATGGAATAAGTGGCGCGCGTTTGTTTGCGATAAGCCGAAGCGCGGAGATCGTAGTTGGTGGCGCCTCCTATATTTCCAAAGGTGAAGGTTGACGGATTCAGATCAATAATGCGTTCGGGCCAGCGCACCACGTGGTTTAAGCCGCCCCACTGCGAAAAAGAAGCGCGACCGGTTACCAAATCATTCATCATATATCCGTTAATACAAATGTCTTGAAACCGGTTGTCGTAGCCTCTATTGCGAAAATAAGCGATGCTAAAGTTATAGGAAGCACTACTTTGAAACACATCCTGCGCGGAGTGGAGCAGGCTGGGGATAAAATCGCCGCCGCCCTCATCATCCGATTGCCCTTCGTTACTGCCAAAAGAAGACGCGATATCCTCTTGCGATTCCTTCATGAGCGTACTGTCAGACGCAGCGTTAACATTGGTGTTATCTATTTGTGAATAAGTATATCCAAATAAGAAAATGGAAAGAAATAAAATAAAAGCGACTTGTTTCATAAACAAATGTTGTTAAACAAAATTAAGGGCGCAAATATATGATAATATTGGTAGGGGTGTAGTGAGCAAACAGGACAACAGCATTAAAATTTTAAATAATGGGTTATAGCTTCACCACTTTCTTTACCACATTTACAAGGAGCGCCTACAATGCTTTTTGCCATCGTTGGGCTTTAATTGATGTTTTTTAATTTCTTGAGAGAATTCTTTGCAAAAATCTTCTGCAATGCAGAAAATTTCAATAATTTTGTCTTTGGTTTGCACAATCGAAATGTTTATTAATTTGTTGATATTCAACCAAAAAGATAATAAAAATTTTTAATTATGCAACCATTTTTTACTTTTTTCTTATCCCGAACTCAGGTTACTGGTTTGCTTAAACGGAACTCAGGTTAAAAGTGAAGTTTATGAATCAATATATAAAAACGAAATCACAAGTCCAGACACCTATAAATTAGGTTGGATTAGCAGTAGATTTGCAAAGTAAAAATATCAATACTTCCTCATAAAATACAAAAATCGTAGTCTATACGCCACCGCGGCAATCATTAAGCCAATGCAGAGACCAGTCCACACCCCCACGCTACCAAAGTGAAGCACAAACCCAAGCAGATAGCCAATAGGCAGGGCAATAGCGAGATAGGAAGTAAATGCGATAAACATGGCGAAGGTAACATCAGTCAAGCCGCGCAAGGTAGCTAATCCCACCGTTTGCCAGCCGTCGAAAAGTTGGAAGATACCTGCAATAATGCAAAGTTGTGCGGCTACCACAATCACTTCTGGGTCGGAGGAGAACCACGTTGGAATTTGGTATCTCAAGACAATAAACCCTATTGCCGTAATTGCCATAAATGCAGAAACGAGGTGCAACGAGGCGATGGAAGCCATGCGTGTGGCTTTGTAATGTTTAGAGCCAAACTGGTGCGAAATGCGGATGGTGCATGCAGAGCCTACTCCCACGCCCACCAAAAAGGTAGTGGATGCCATTTGCAATACAATTTGATGTGCAGCCAAATTCACCTCGTTAATCCATCCAATCATGATGGCGCTGAAACTGAATGCCAGCACCTCCACGATGAGTTGCCCCGAAATGGGAAAGCCGGTGGCAATCAATCGTTTTATGGCAGGAAAATGAAAGTTTTTCCATGAGAAATATTGCGTAAACTTCTTCAACGCTTGATGCCTGAATATGAGGATAACAAAAGCCATAGTCATCAAAATTCTCACAATCAAGGTGGTGATTCCGGCGCCTTCTACGCCCAATGCAGGACAGCCACACTTGCCGAAAATCAACAAATAGTTTAATACAATGTTAACGACGTTGCCGGCTAAAGTAACCCACATGGCAATTTTTGTATTGCCAACACCCTCAGTAAATTGACGGCAAGAGAAAAAAATAAAAAGAGGAATAACGGAGAGTAACAGCCAATTATAGTAAGGGATAGCTAATGTAACCACGTGTTCAGGTTGATTCAATTGATAGAGAAACGGTTGTAACAGCCGCACTGCACCAAACACCAAAACACCTAACACTGCATTGATTAACAATGCATTTTGAAAGAACGTCCCAATTTTCCACCATTGTTTTTTTCCGTACGCTTTTCCCACGTGTGGCGTTTGCCCCAAAGAAAAGCCTAATCCAAGAATAAACACTAACATAAATATGGAGTTGGCAAACGCAACGGCTGCCAACTCTGCCGTTCCCAAAATCCCTACCATAAAAGTATCGGCTAAAGAAACGGTGGCTTGCCCCACTTGAGCCAAAATGATGGGGAATGCGAGTGCAAGGTTGCGTTTATAGTAGGGGACAAATTTCTTAAGGGGTGGCATGAGTCTTTTTACAATTAAGTTATTGAGAGTCTTTTAACAACCAATCAATGGCATTAACTTGCTTCACACCATTTCGGGATCCTGTTTCATAATCCATTGTGATGAGTATTTTTTCGTTATGGTCGTTAATCCTGTCGAAAGGAGCCAGTTCGCGCGCTAAAGTGTCAGGGTTTTGAACAGTTTGCGATACTTGAATATATTGCAGATAGCCCTCTTCGTTCCTTACAACAAAATCAACTTCGGCAAGGTCGGCTTTACCTATCCAAACTTGATTACGCCGCCTAAGCAATTCTAAATAAATTATATTTTCGAGCAAATGTCCCGAATTGCTTGTCAGTTCTTTTCCAAGTAAAGCATTTCGGAAACCGGTATCCACGGAATAATATTTTTCCTGTGTTGCCAGCAATTGCTTACCTTTAATATCATAGCGATTTACCTTATAAAATAAAAATGCATCCACTAACATTTCGATATATCGAGATACCGACTTGTTATCGGTTTTTGCTCCGTTTGCCGTCAGTGTTTTTGCAATATTTCCTGAAGAAACAGACGATCCTATAGTATTTATCAGATAATTCACAACCGCTTGATATGAAGATTCAGAATATATCTTAAAGCGTTTCAAAATATCATTTCTGTAAATATTGTTATAAACACTTTGCAGATATTGATATGTATAAACAGGGTTTGTTACGGAGAGTTTAATAGCTTCAGGAAATCCGCCTATTCGCATGTAATCGACAAAAGCTTTATTGAGATTTTCCTGTTTCCCTGATAATTTCAAATATTCAGCAAAAGAAAACGGTAAAAGGTTGATTTCGTAAGTTCTTCCGGTGAGCAGTGTTGCCAATTCGCTCGATAGCAGGTAGGCATTAGAACCGGTAACATATAAGTCAATATTGGGTTGCACAAACAATCCTTCCAAAAGTTTTTCAAACTCAGTAACATTCTGAATTTCATCAAGAAAAATATAATTCATTTTATTGGGATGGAGGGCTTTAGTAATGAAATCATATAGATCTTTCCAGCTTTTTTCTGCTAAAAAACGATATTCAGGGATGTCGAGATTAATGGAGAGCAAAGATATTTCAGGATTCTTTTCCATGAGCAAATCTTGAAACTGTTGCATGAGTGTTGATTTTCCAACACGTCTCACGCCGGTGATTACTTTGATTAAGTTTTTGTCACAAAACCGCGATAAAGTTTCCAAATAACTATGACGTATAACATTTTTCATGCGGCGAAAATAGAATAAAATCCTAAAATTCGAAAAAAAATAATATTTTAGGATTTTTTTTGCGCTGCAAATCCTAAAACAAACTAATTATGTGATGATTTAGGAATTGTTATGTTTGATAAATCCTAAAATTATTTTTTTAGTAACACATTTGTATGTAATTTTTTTACAAAAAAATTTTACAAGAAAAGATATTATTTATAAAAAAAAAATATTATATGCCATTTTTTAAAACCATTGAAGATATTTTTCAAAAGATAAAATTAAGTAGAGTAATGATGATTTTTTATCTGTAGTCCATCTTAATAAACACAAAAATCATAATAGTAAACGCCCACAAAGATGAACCGCCGTAGCTTATCAACGGCAAAGGAATGCCAATAGTAGGCAACAATCCAATGGTCATTCCAATATTAATAAAAAAATGGAAGAAAATAATACCTGCAATGCCATATCCATAATATTTTACAAACGGGTCACGCTGTCGTTCCGAAAGTCGTAAAATTCTTAGAACCAAACCTGTAAACAAAAAACATATCATTAAACTTCCCAAAAACCCCCACTCTTCGCCAATGCCGCAGAAAATAAAGTCAGTGTGCTGTTCTGGCACAAAGTTCAGTTTGGTTTGTGTACCGTTGCGGTAGCCCTTTCCAAGTAATCCTCCCGAACCAATAGCAATTTTCGACTGGTTGAGGTTGTAGCCGGTACCTTGCGGATCGTCCACTTTTCCCAATAATATGTCAATGCGCGTTTTTTGGTGTTGTTGTAACATGTTGTTATAAGCCCAGTTAACGCCTGCAATGAGGATTAATGCCGACACATACACAATCGCATTCCGAATGAGTTTCTTTTTATTTTTTTTATGCCATATCCAACAGAATATAAACACTGTTGTAACCAGCGCAACAGCATAGATTTCCTTAAAAAACAGGGTGAACAGGAAAAGCGCTGTCGCAGTGCCACCAACTACTAATATCCAGCCAGTTAAGCCAATTCTGTAAAACAAAAAAATGAATGAAAGAAACACCAGCGCCGAACCTGTATCTTTTTGAAGCAGGATAAAAAAAATAGGGACAAAAATGAGTGCAGAAGCAATAATCCAAGTATTTCTTTTTTGTTGCAATGTTTTTCCTTCGCTAAAAAATTTCGCCAATGCGAGTGCTGTGGTAAACTTGCAAAATTCAGCGGGTTGTATGCTAAAATTGCCGATTTTAATCCATGCGTGCGCCCCCGAAATCTCTGTTCCAAAAAAGAGCACCGCAATCATAAGCAACAAACAAAGTAAATAGATTGGATATGCCCAAAAGGAATAGTATTGTCCTTTCATTAAGAGAATTAGTATGGCAATGAAAAACGACGACCCAATAAAAACAAGTTGCCTTGTATAAGCATTCGACAGGCTAAAGAAATCTGCGGCCGCCGGATTGTATGACGTAGAAAAAATAGTAATCCAGCCTACAAAAATCAGCGCTAAGTAATACAGGATGAGTTGTATATCAAAATTATTTGAACCACCAAGTTGAACTTCTTTAATCATAATCTATAATGTTGACATGGAGACGATGCGTTGTTCAAGGTCTTTTCTTTTCACTTCTCTATTGAGGTAGAACTCAGTAATTAAGCTGGCAATTGGGGCAGCAACGGTAGCGCCAAAACCACCATTTTCCACCAAACAGAATACCACAATTTTAGGTTCTTCCTTAGGCGCAATGCTCACAAACACGGAATGATCTTTGCCATGAGGATTTTGCGCCGTTCCCGTTTTGCCCAGCACTTTAATGCCGGGAATCTGCGCAATTCTTGCCGTTCCTTGCACCACCGCCTGCTCCATTCCCTCAATCAGAGCATCAAAATGCCTTTTATCAAAACCACAATCTATTTTTTCGGAATATCTGCTGTTCACCGAGTCCTTTGTTCCTATAGCTTTTATGACGTGTGGTTTATAATAAAAGCCTTCATTAGCAATAATGGCTACAAAATTTGCCATTTGAAGAGGCGTAACAGAGGCTTCCCCCTGCCCTATTCCCATAGAAATCACTGAGTTTGGGTTCCACGATTTGCGGTAACGGTTATCAAAAAACTCCACGCTTGGAATAATCCCCTTCACTTCATAAGGCAAGTCGGTATTGAAAACAACACCAAAGCCCAACTTGTTAATATAATCTTTCCATGCTTGGTAAGACTCCTGTATCGTATTGTATTTCTTTTTGTTAGCAAGAATATTATACAATGCTCGGCAAAAATAGGCGTTACAGGAGGTTGCAATGCCGTAAATCAAGTTTGGATTATTGAAGTGAGCGTGACATTTCACCGTGTGAGAGCCCATGTTGTAGCCGCCGTTGCACGCATAACAAGTGTTTGGCGTAATAATTCCTTCCTGCAAAGCAATTAACGCATTTGCCAGTTTGAAAGTAGAGCCTGGCGGGTACATTGCCATCAGCGCACGATTAAAGAGCGGTAACCGTTTAGTATCTTGCAACAAAACGCTGTAGTTTTTGCCACGCACGCTGCCCACCAACAAATTTGGATCGTAAGTGGGCGTGGAGACAATACACAAAATTTCGCCTGTGGCAGGTTCAATGGCAACAATGCTCCCGCGTTTGTTTTCCATTAGCTTTTCACCATATTCCTGCAGTTGCATATCAATGGTGCTCCACAATGACAGCCCTTGTATTGCCGCTAAATCTTCTGCGCCATCTTTGTAAACTCCCATCTCTCTATTATGAACATCCACCAACACTTTGCGT
>WQSU01000066.1 GCA_009787675.1 Lentimicrobiaceae bacterium | reverse complement strand
CATACGTCCAATGAACACATCAGGAATAATGTCAGAAGCGCCATCGTAAGTTGTGTAGTATAAGTCTGTTGGGTGTGGTGTGTTAGGTGGTGCCATGCCCACATAAGTGGGTACTTGGGCTACATCTCCCACTAATGCAATAAATGCAGGGGCAGGAGCCGTTGGGGAAGCGTTGGCATAAAGTCCTTGCAAATAATTTTTTATGGAAGTTGTTGTAGTGCCAACTTCAGCTTCGTCGGTATAACGTAGGGTTACGAGAAAGCCCTGTTTTTTCTTCCATGCAATAAAGGGCGCTAAAGTTTGCTCAAACATTCTGTGTGAAATAATTACAAAATGCATGGGAATACTGTTGAAAGTCAAATCTTCCCGGGTAAGATTAGAATCGTAATTAAGCATTCCAGAGAATAAACCGTTGAAAGCAGGGGTATAATACTGTTTTTTAACGCTTTCGGTTCTTGCAAAATCGCTTTTAAGAAACTTGACTTCCACTTTCAAGTTGTTATACACTTTCAACTCACCTGCAACAGGGTTATAAGCAAAGGGACTGATTTCGAGACGTCCAAAGCGAACACCGCGCATGATACCCTCTTCGTGAAAACGGGCAAGGGGGTTGGAAAACCATTTGTCTGTTTCATAAGCAGTTATGTTTTTTTGCAAAACAATAGTAGTTGGGTCACTACTTTTTGATACCGATTCTTGTGCCGGAAATAGCTGTTTGTTAATGTCATAATCAGACAAATTGAAAACCATTTCGTCATAGCTGATAATTTTCACCTCAACAGTTGCTCCCAAAGGCACTTCAATTAAGCGGTTGAGTACATGCAGATCTGGATTTCCAATGTTAAAAGAAGTTCCATAGCCATCTACATTTAAAACAACATATTCACCTTGAGTGAACATTTTCTCCAATTGAATATCAAAATATGCAATTGAATTTTGTACAGAGAAGCCGTCTCTGCTGTTTTGAGTTAATTCCAGCTGGTTTTTGCCGGAGCTAACACTAATGCGAGTTTGCGCAAAGATCTGTCCCGAAATTAATAGACAGAGAATTACAAAAAATAATAATTTTTTCATAAAAAACTTGGTTATGTGAATAAAATTTGGTTTATACTAAAAAGCCTGCAATAATACATTTTTTTTATTATTTATATGTATTTAACTTAATTAAAAGTGGATATTCTTCATTTTCAGGGTTTACCATACATGCTTTCTCTAAAAATCGATTAAATTCCTGATGATTACCTCTAAAACTGTAGTAAAGTCCTGTCGTTAAATAAATATTCCCTTTTAAATACCGTGTCATTAAAACTGTATCTTCAATATTAGTAAAAAAGAGGTTCCTATTATTTCGATTATCATTAATAAATTTAAGATTTTGAAAAAGATTTTCTTCTTTTAAGCTACTAAGCGCGAAATAATCGGTATAGCCCATGTTGTCCGTATTAATTTTGTAAGGTTCAGTTATTTGAGCAATTTCTGTTGCATCCCAAATAAGCGAAGCCGCTATGTGATAGGGATTGTTGTAAAATAGTTTGTCGCTGTTTGTTGTAGCCATATTTTCAGACCATATTTTAAAATCGATACTTTGCGGTTCAAGCGAGCCAATCAGAATGCCGTGGTAATGTCCCAACCAAAAACTGGAATTGGGAAAAACCGCATGGAAAGTTTTGATAATTCCCAATAGATCATCAAGTCTGAGTTTGTGGAGTGGCAAATATTGAGAAACCATTCCGTTGGGGTTTAAGTGTTTTCGACACAGTTCAAAATATTCTTTGGTATATAAATTACCGGAGCCCAAAATAGGGTGGGTGGGGTCGCTCGAAATCAAGTCATATTTTTTGTGGACGCTCTTTAAAAAATGCCTGCCATCATCTCCAATAAAACGAAGCCGTTGGTCTTTATGTATATTATTGTTAATCAATTCATAAAAATGGGCAACATTGGTCAGTCCCGGAATTAATTCAACGCAATCAATTTGTTCAACAGCATTGTGAGCGCCAATGGCGGCAGTGGTTACGCCAATACCAAAACCTACTACCAAAGCGTTATGGCATTCTAAACCAAGCAGAAAGGGCAAATGCCCCACCATTTTAACCGCTTTAATGGCATCGTAACTGCTGCCCATTACTACACTGTTATTAACATGTGTAGTCAAAACCCTGTTGTTTCTTTTAACCTCTTCTCCAACCACATAGGTTCCCTCAATTCCTTCATGAATGGCAACCACTTTCTTATTTTCTGTTGAATATGAAGGAGGCAGAATATAAAGTGTTTTTTGGGAGAACATAAAAAATGCAACCAGCACAATTCCTGCAAATCCAAAAAAATAGTTCATTTTTCTGTTTTTTGTCCAATAAATTAAAAACATTAGAATGACAAATACAGTTCCGGAAAGTATTAACACTGAACGAGAAATGCCAAAAAAATGGAGTAAAATGAAAGTGGTAGCCAACGGTCCCAAAACAGACCCAATTGTATTAAACATCATTACTTTCCCAATTTGTTCACTGGCTTTGTTCAACTGGTTAGCATACAAAGCATTGATTAATGGAAAGGCAAACCCCGACACAAAAGCTAACGGTAGTACTGTGATGATTGTTGCCAAAATTGGAATACCTATTACACGAAACATTTCGCCTTTGAAAACTGTGCTCAAAGGGATCATAATCCACTGCGGTAAATTGATGATTATTAATAGAATAAAAGGAATTAAAAAGCCGGTAACAAGTACAGTTTTTATTAATGTTTGGGTAGTGAATATTTTTTTCTTGCTCATTGTTTTAAAGACCCAACTTCCAATAAATAAACCTAAAATTATCAATGACGTAATTAATGTAAATGAATATATTGCATTGATTAAATAGATTTTAAAAATTCTGATCAGTAACACTTGCATGCCGTTAACTACAAAACCGAAGAGCAATGTTGTTACTAATGTGGCAATTTGAATAGGGCTATTTCTGTGTACTTGCTTTATTTCTTCATCATTTATTGCGGGTTGCGGAGGGGCATCTTCATGTTTCCTAAATAGGAAGAAAGCTCCTGCAAATACTAATGTAACTGTGGCTAAAACAACAGTTTGGCATTGCCCAAAGTAGCGATTAAGGACAAAGCCTGCAAGTAAACCACCGATAGCGCTGCCCAAAGTGTCTAAGGCGTAAACATGTCCCACTTTAACTGCAATATCTTGTCGGGTATTGGATAACAATCGCGTTGTTACCGGCAAAATGCCGCCCATAAAAAACGAGGGAATCAGCAAACTGAGAGTTACAATACTATATGCTGCGAGATTTGCCGATAATTTTCCGCAGCCCCAAGCATACAAATTTTCATAAATATTAGAGAAAAGATTATTAACTGTAAAATAAGAAAACAGCCCACCTAATCCCATTAATATCAATAGAATAGAAAAAAATCTTAATTTATTGGAACAGTGCGCCGCCTTTTTTCCTAACCATAGCGCCCCCATTCCGTAGCCGCCCATAAACACCGAAAGAACTAATGTTGATGCCGTAACCGTTGAGCCTAACAGGTTTGAGATAGATCGAAACAAATTAATTTCAAGCACTAAAAAACAAAAGCCTGATAAAAAAACTGCAAAAAGCAGAAAAGTAGCGTATTTGTGTTGTTTATACATTAAATTGAGATTAATGAAAATGTAAAGCGCAGCAAAGAAAAGATTTTTTTTGCACACATATAAACAAGATTTACACAAAGAGGTAAAAAAAATGGGCGAAGCCGCAGCCCCGCCCAAATCCTAATTCCTAATTCCTAATTCGTAATTCGTAATTCGTAATTCGTAATTCGTAATTATTTAATCACCACCAACCGTTTCACAACCATTTCATTCGTGCCAGAATGCAGTCTAACAAAGTAAATTCCATTCTCATAATTGCTTACATTTATTTGTAATGTTCCGTTCACGTTGTTATATGCTGCTAATTGGCGTCCTTGAATGTCGAAAATTTCTACGCGGTTCAGTCCTGTACCCTCAATCGTAACATTGCCGTTGGTGGGATTGGGGAAGAGGCGGCAGGAAGCGGTTTGAGTATCGTTAATGTCCACGGTTATTGCAACAGAAGCAGGGGCTGATAAATCAGACTCCACACAAAGATGGTTGTAAGCAGCAGCTACTGTATAAATGTATGTACCCATGGCAAGGTTTTCATCACGGTATGATGTTGTATTTACTAAAGTTTCGTTAACTTTATGATCATCTCTATATATATTGTAGCCTAACAGAGCATTTGTTGCGCTTGGGGCTTCCCAATTCAAAACGGCATTCTTGTTATCGGCAACTCCGGTTAAGGCTGCAGGGGCATCACAAGGCTCAAAGTTGCAGACTATGTTAGAGGTTTCAGAGAATGATTCTTCTGCTCCATAAATGGCAGTAACATCATATGCATAAACTCCTTCCGTAATATTCTCATTTGTAAAAGTTGTTGATGCGAGTGGCGCTGCATTTATGCGGTTTCCAAAGCGGTAAATGTTGTAGCCATCGGGAGTTGTTCCGTTGGGGGCTTTCCATGTTACTGTAATTTTATTGCCGGATAATTTTGCTTCTACATTTTGCGCACGAGGATAAATTTCAGGAAATACGACAGTATAATCGTGAGTTTGTCCGTAATTAGTATTGTTGCAAGCATCCGGTTCGGAATTGTACTTTGTTACAAGCCTGAAACGGTGTGCTCCAGAAATAAAATTGTCGGCAGGAACAGTGAAATTAAGAATGTTTTCAGAGCCTGGAGAACCGCAAATAATAGCGATTAGCTCTTCATTACTGTCAAATATATTATTGCCGTTCAAATCAAACCATCCTCTTACAAAATTATTGGCACGAGCAACTTGAACCTTGATCGTGTATTGTTCTCCTGGTTCTAATGCAGCCTTGAGATTCGTATAATCTTGGTATCCACCTGAGGAACAGGTAACAATGAGGTTATTGATTAGCAAATTGGAGGGTTCGGAGGTTTTATACAAAACAACGGAGGTGAACTTATCGTTGGAACTGCAATTTTGATCGCCATGTGAGCAGTAAGTCCCTAAACCTGAATTGTTAACTTTAAACGGAGTGCTAAAAGAAAGCCCATATTGAGCATTGAGCAACAAGTTAATATTAGCTTCATGTCCGTATGGTAATTCGGCGCCGATAATTAAGGGGAAAACTATTTCTACGCTTCCACCGGCAGGCAATAGTTGCTTCGGCACTATTTGATCAACGCAAGCAAACGTCATATAGGGGCTGATAATATCCAAATCTCCTTTTACATTATAAGCAGGGGCGCCGCCTTGATTTTTTACCACAGCAGCAAGTGTAACTATAGTTCCTGCTTCCAAATTTCCATCTACTACGCCATTTACCAATATTTTTTCCAACGAGAACACCGGTGCGTAGGCTTTCAACGTCATTTTACTTTCCCAACTTGTTTCATTATCCTTTACGGTTAGGGTTACAGGGAAAATTTTATTGTCGGGAATATCACGAGCCACAGTAACATTGAAGGTAACCGGAACTGTTTCTCCAACATTTATAGTTTGATATTTAGCTGTAGAATTGTTAATGGTAAGTTGTGGGTCGTCACAAGAAATAGTTGCCGTTATGGGTCCGTTCGTGGGGAACCCTCCCACGTTTTTCAACATAACTTTAATCGGAGTATTCGTTGAGCTATAAGCCAATAAGTCACCATTAGCCACTTCATGGCTAACGTAAGTTACGTACGGAGCATCTTCAATATCTACTTTATAACTTTTCGACTTTTTATTATTGGTACTATTAGCATCTCCGAAGACCGTAACTGTGGCTTCAAAAGCATGCGTTCCATAAGTCAACTTTATGGTATCAAAGGCAACATCAAGCGTGCCTGCCACGCCAAGGTTGCCACTCCATGTTTTTGTTACAGAATTTGTCCCGTCAATGGTATAAGAAACTGTAGCAGCAGTTATGGGGACATCTCCAACATTCTTTATAGTTACTGTTGGCTCAATAGATGCTGCAGAGGTATAGGAACTTTCAGGAATGGTAATAGCAGCTAATTCTGCATCTACTCTTTCTTCAAATTTTCCATCCAATGTTTCCGGATTCAGATTCAATGGGTCTAACCAGTCTTTTAGGCGATTGGAAGGCATATTGCCATTCCAGGAAATGTCGAATCTGCCATAAACATCAAACATTTTGGATGCTGGTGCGCCACAGTATGATTCTCCTCCGAATAATTGCCCTACAATACGGTGATTATGATCGAATAAACCGGAACCGGATGAACCACCTTCCGTACAAGCGCCGGTTGACCAGTCGGCACGCCAACCTTGAACATATTGTGTTGTAGTATATAATGGTTTTGTTGGCGATATTTTTTTAATATCTAAAGATGGGTGATGGATACACATGGCAGAAGGGGCAGGCGTTGTTGAACGAGACCATCCTGCATAATAAACGCCATAATCCCTTGGAATCGCTTGATTGAGTTCAACCAAGCAACAATCACTGCCAGAAGTACTGGTTGCTGTACGCATCCTTAATACAGCGCCTGACATGGTTTTGTAATCAGAAGAATTGGTGCTTGGCGTACATGTTGAACTTTCCCAATTAAAACGAAAAACCCAAATACCGGTATTTGGTGCCGCATCCCAGCAATGATTGGCTGTCAAGGCGTAAGGTGTCCAGTCATGGGCTGTATTGTTAAGAATAGTTCCTGAACACAACTCTTGATTTCCACTATAAAGCGCAAAAACCGAACGTACCTGTTCTTCCCATCCTTCCCCTTCGGGGCATATTGTGTTTCTTTGACAAGATCCAGATGCGCCAAATACCTTTGCAGATAAACTTAGCCCACGATAGCCGTGAATAATATTTGCGATACGCAGTACGCCGTCAAATTCAACATGGTTGGGCTGGTAATATTCAACAATGATTTTGTCATCTAATACTATATCTGTTGCAAAAAAGTTGTCGGCTTGATTGTTATAATCGGTAAAGCCTCCCAATTTATCGCTTTTTTTGTTGCCGTAGATGTAGAGAGTAGCTCCTTTGGGTAGGCGATATTGGTCAAAAATCAAGTTGATGGAGAGCGCCCCCGAGCATTCAATTCCCAAACGCCATACCTTTCCGCCATCGGGCAGCGACGTCCAAATTCCGGAATTGTGCAAATCATAATCCACCTCAAATGTTATACCAAAACGACGTCCAATTTTCATCATTCCGGCAGCACGTTCAACTTCCCATTGGGCATCTTCGGCTTCAATAACCGACATGTTTATTGGAGGCATTTGCTCAAAATCATTCAGTGGAGTAAGGATTCCTGTTTTTTCATAACCAAAACTTATAGGATCTCCTCCGATGTTAACTTGTGCTTGAATAAGATTCATACACAATAATGTAAGAATAAAAATAAATAAAGTTTTTTGCATTGTGAATAAATTAAGTATTAAAAAAATTAAGATTTGACAATCAAATTGCGAGCGAAAATAAGTGTTTTTAAAAGGCAATGATTCAAATGAGGGAGCGTGTGATTCAATTTCATGAAATTGAATAAAAAAACATTTATAATATTGATTATAGAATAGTTTTATAAGCTTCTCCTAATTTTTCAATAATGTCCGATGCTATCAGGCTTTCGTGCGATTGTTTCTCCAATGCGTAATCGCCTGCAAGCCCATGCAGGTATACGCCCAATTTGGCAACATTTTCGGGTGAATATCCTTTAGCGAGTAATCCTAAAAGGATGCCCGTTAATACGTCTCCGCTTCCTGCAGTTGCCATACCTTGGTTGCCGGTGGTATTCATAAACAGAGTGCCACTGGGTAAAACAATGGTGGTGTAATGCCCTTTTAAAATAACAATAACTTGATACTTTTGTGCAAAAACAACTCCTTTTTGTAATCTTTCAAAGCGGTTTTGCATTTTTCCCGCCAATCGGTCAAATTCTCCTATATGTGGTGTTAAAATGGAGTTTTTGGGCAGGAAATTCAACCAAGATTTATGTTCTGAAAGTATATTTAAAGCATCGGCATCCACAATGACAGGGAAAGGGATTTCTTTTAATAATTCTAGTAAAGCTATTGCGGAGGCAGGCGCTACCCCCAAACCCGGTCCAACAGCAAGTGCCTGACAAGCATCAACAATTTTCGGTTGTAATGAAAAACAATCGGGGTTTATGTCGCGATCCAGTATGGCTTCAGGTAGCGCAATGGCTACTTTATCTAACACTGAATCAGGTGCATGTACGATTATTTTGCCTAATCCTGAACGCAACGCTGCCTTTGCCGACAAGAGCGCGGCACCGGGCATGTTACGGGAACCTGCAATAAGAAGCCCTATCCCATTGCTGCCCTTATGCGCAAACTTGGGTACAGATTGATACAAATTCTGCACCTTTTCTTTTGTAAGTAATTGAATATCTGATATTTGAAATCTCATAACCTCTTTTATCGTAAAAATGGCACAAACGTAGAAAAAAAAATTATTCTAAAGAATACCGTATTAAAATTCTTCTATCTTTGAACAGAGTTTATATCCACATTATGAGTGAAGTAGAAATCAAAAGAGTGTGTAAAATTATGACACATTTTCATTCTTTTTTATAAAATACATATAAAAAGTGTGTAAAATTATGACACTCTCCTTTTTTTGATTCAAATCATTTTGCGTGAATAAACTGTGAAAAACTTCTAAAATCGGCTATGTATTACAACGAAATTCATATTGGGGAAAAAATTCAACACGTTTTTCAGCAAAGCGGGTTGACAATTTCTCAGTTTGCCCGATTGCTTGAACTTCAAAGAACCCGAGTTTACAACATTTTCGAAAGTAAAACTATCGATATAGATTTGTTATTTAAAATTTCAGATGTATTGTATTATGATTTTATTTCAGAAGTTTATATTAAAAAACGAGAAATTAGTAGTCAGAATCCATGTTCCATCCATGTTCATTTTCAAATTGCTACAGAAAACTTGGCAGATTTTATCAAAGCTGTTAGCAAATTGAAAAAGGCAGGGATGATAAAATAGCGCTGTAATAATGGACAAGATAAATTATTCGCGAAAATAATCTTTCAAATATTCAATTTGTCGCCGGTCTCGCTTGGTGGGGCGTCCTTCGCCGTGCTCTCTGTATTCGAAAGTGGTGCGAAGCGATTTTACACGGTCGTATTCTTCTTCCGGTGTTAAATCAAGATAATAGCTTGGCACTAATGCCGCATTGATTCTGCTTTTGGGGGCATCAACCACCTGCACAGTTTTGTCCAATTGCCCTAATTTGATATTGTAAACTTCCTCTGTTTTAACCTCTTTTGAAGGTTTGATGTTCACGCCGCTCATTTTCACTTTTCCGGCGTTACACGCATCAGTTGCCATAGAGCGTGTTTTAAACAATCGCACGCTCCATAGCCACTTGTCAATACGTATTTGTAAGGGTTTCATGCACAGTTTAGTTTTTGTGCACCATCATTTTAATTTTGTATTCCAATTCTTTAACTTCTATTTTTGCTGCTTCAATTTTTTTAGAAAATTCGGCTTTTAACAAATCTGCATTTTTAGAATTGGCAAAGAAACCTAAATTATTTTCCCACAATGCAATATCTTCTTTCAACTGTTGCAGTTTATTGGATAAAAATCTACGTTCTTTATCCAAGATTTTATCAGCATCAGGGTTATTTAAAATATTATCTACTCTTGATTTGAAGTTGCTACGTTTCACATCATCCATCGTCATTTTCAAATCTTGGAAACGTTTATTCACGGTTTCTCTAAATTCTGCATATATTTTGTCTTTTTCTTTACGTGGAACGTGTCCAACTTCCATAAATTCACGTTGATATGCTTTCATCATTTCCAAATTCTCTTCTTTGTTATCTGTGAAAACATGCTCTTCAATTTTCTTAATCAAGTCTTTTTTCTTTTGTAAATTTTCAACTTCAATAGTCTGTGAATTAGCAAAATAGTTGGATCTGTTTTCAAAGAATGTATCGCA
>WQSU01000065.1 GCA_009787675.1 Lentimicrobiaceae bacterium | reverse complement strand
GCCACCACCCTCCCTATTGTTTTGCCGCAACGCCGTCATTCCTCACTCGCTATCGCGAGTGAGGAATCTCCAACCACCCCCTACCCCCTGCCCCCTTTTCTTTCTTTGTCTTTCAGAGGTTTGTGCAACATCCAATTTCTTCTATATTTGCAGGCATTAAAATCAACCGGAATGTTAGCGGGTTATAGCAGTTTTCAACACCAAAAGGTCGTCAATGGCACGCCTTTTTTTTGCGCGTATGGCAAAGATTACGCATACACTGCAAAAGGATTGATGCCCTTCCGCGCCGTTACCTACAACTACTTTAACCAGCCCACCGAAATCACCGATGTCTCGGCTACGTTCGACAACTACCAGCTTGAGATTTTCTACGGCGCCGACCAGCAACACAGTAAAACCATAAGATACAAAAACGATTCTGTAGAAAATATTAGGTTGTATGCAGACTAATATTTAGAGTATGAAATAGACTATTCCACAGATTCTACAAAAGTGGTGAGTTACTACCATTACATTTTAACGGTTTAGCTCCATTTTAATGTCTTCCAAATTTCGTACAACGAAGTTTCGGCACAACAGTACATCTATATAAAATAAATATATTTTCGCCGTCATATTTCAAAAAGCACCTCTCATGAAGAAAATCACATTGATTACCTTATTCAGCGCATTATTCCTCTTTTCAGGAATAACCCTTGCAGGGCAAACAGGAAAAAAGCCGGAATTGTTGACCAAGGAAACTTTCAAACAAAAGATTTGGAATTACGAAGCAAGTCCCAATGAGTTTAAGTATCTTGGTGATAAACCTTGTTTAATTGATTTATATGCAGACTGGTGCGGATGGTGCAAAAAGATCGCCCCTTTTATAGAAGAGCTTGGAAATACTTATGCAAAAGAGATCTATGTTTACAAGATAAATACCGATAAACAAAAAGAGTTGCAGGCTCTGTTTCAGGCGCAAGGGCTTCCAACTGTGATTTTTATTCCCATGAAAGGGCAACCCACCGCCATCCGCGGTGCGCAATCGAAAGAGAAATATGATCAATTAATTCAGCAGTTATTATTGGAAAAATAAATAATCCCTGCATCATACCAGAGATAAACAAAAAATATGCTCCAATTCATTCTCCTTCTGCAAATTTCTTTCTTTGCAAACTATTCACCCCAAGAGAAACCGCAAAAGCCATTAGCACAACTTTTTAACGTTGAGATTAACACGCTGTTTCAGGAAGCCAACAAAAAGTTTAAATCGGATGCCATGGTGGCGGAGTTAGATCTGCTTTGCGAAAATTTGAACGGTAGTGTACTTCTGGCTTTCGGAAATCAGGTTTTTTATAAAAAAGAGGTCGGTATGAAACGCTTGGCAAAGCAAAACCCCGAAAATGCCATTGATAGTGAAACACTTTTTGAATTGGCATCCATTTCCAAACAGTTTACTGCCGCTGCCATTTTGAAATTGAATGAGGAAAAAAAATTGAATCTGAGTGATAATATTACTAAGTTCTTGCCGAGTTTTCCATATACTAACATCACGATCAAACACTTGCTAACACACACTTCAGGATTGCCTGAATATATGGATTTCCCCGAAAAACACTTTAATCAAAATGAACCACTTACTAATGCACAATTAGAGAGTTATTTAGAACGCAATAAACCCAAGATTTTATCACAACCCGGCACACGTTACAAATATATCAATACCAATTACGCTTTATTGGCATTGATTGTGGAAAAGGTTGCTAAAATCTCTTTCGAGCAATATGTCAGAACAGAGATTTTTATGCCCGCAGGGCTTGAACGTTCCTGTTTCGCTACGGAGCTAAAGAGCAAAACCAATTATACCATGGGGCATTTAGCCGACAGAAGCGAGCGCCCATTCCATTTCCAAAACGGCGTTATTGGAGATAAAGGAGTTTATGCAACAACAGCCGAAATTCACACTTGGATGTTAGCCTACTTAATAGATTATAAAGTACTTCCAAAAGAGGTGATCGCGCTGGCGGCACAACCTCAAAATAAACTCTTGAAGGGCGAACCTTCAGAATTTTATGGCTACGGGCTACGCATTGAAGATGGCATAAACGGATACTTAGTATATCACGGAGGACTGTGGCGAGGATTTCAAAACAACATGGTGTTTCGTCCCGCAGACCACTATATTTTTATTGTGTTGAGTAATTTCAGAAACAGAGCAATGGTTGGCGTGAATACAAAACTCTTGTGTATTATAGATGGAGCATAATTTAAAACAAAATCATATTATTATGAAAAAAAAGATATCCATTTTGCTTGTAAAGATGCAGGTCGCTGCGTCTTTTGTTCTTATCTCCTGGCTCCTCGCATCCTGCACGCCTGCTAAACAGCCCCCAATAACAGAGGAACCGGTGAAGTCAGTAACCTATCCCGTTGGATATATTGCTCAGCATTTGAAAGTTGATTTGTATGATACCTCAGAACGTTATCCTATGCAAGAAGAGTTCTTGGAGAATTTTTTAAAAATACACTCGCAGTATGAAGGCGCCCACCCCACTATGAATACCGAGTTTCCTAAAGAATGGGGCGTAGCGCTTGTAGAACGCTTACCCGAAGGACGTGAACTCTACCAAATTCAATCGCTAAATAAAGAGTGGATGTTTTTGGTAATCACTTCAGGTTATGGAACTCAACGTATTTTAGATGTGCTGCCCGTGGCTATTAACTTGGCAAATCAAACCCAAGAGGTTCTTGAAACCGAAATTTGGGAAACGGAAAGAGAAACTGATGGAACTTTTGCCGTTACAAAGAAATATGAGTGGAAACGTTCTCTCGAAAATGTTACCCAAAAAGAGTATGAAACCAATCCAAAAGATTATTTTCGTGCACAAACAATTACAGACAAGTATTTCATTAATGACTTTTGTCGTTTTGAAATAATTAAAACAGAAGATGTTCCTGATTATTCTGCCGTTATCTTTTATTATAAAGATGAGAAACCGGAAGATTATGAAGATATTGTACCCTTGCTGAATGCTTTTTGTGAAGACTATACCCTATTGTTTATGGAAGTGAATGAAAATTTTAACCAATTGGAACTTTACGACTATAAGCTCAACTTTATCACCGTGTTAGATATTACCCCTTATATGGATCTTCCGGAAGGTGTTATCTTTATGAAAAAAGGAGAAAACCCAAAAACAGTACATTACGGTAGTTACGAACGATTGAAAATAGAATTAAAACGTTATTATAAAATTGTGGAAGTATAGCTATTGTACCTGCATTCAAGATAAAATTCTATTTTTGCCGCCTAAACAGTTTAGAAATTTTATCCATTTATGAAAAAAACATTCTTATTATTAATTGCTATTAGCATTTTAACTTTTAGTTTCGCACAAGAAAAACCGAAAGCAACCCTTCCTTCTGTTGACGTAAAAACATTAGATGGAAAGGTTTTTAACACTAAAAACATTGAAAATGATGGAAAACCTATTTTGGTGAGTCTTTGGGCAACATGGTGCAAACCTTGCGTAGCCGAACTTATGGCAATTAACGATGTATATGAAGAATGGCAGGAAGAAACAGGAGTTGTACTCTACGCCATCTCGATTGACGATACAAAAACTGCCGCAAAAGTCGCCCCATTTGTGAATGGAAAAGGCTGGGACTTTATCGTTTTGCAAGATATTAACTGGGATTTTAAACGCGCCATGAATGTGGTGGACGTTCCTTTCCTGTGCCTGCTTAACGGCAACGGCGAAATCATTTGGTCGCACACCTCTTACGCGCCCGGATCTGAAAAGGAAGTGTTTGAATTAATAAAAAAAATAGAAAAATGAATACTCTAAAACTAAGCATCTCTTCGTGCCTTAGTGCCTTCGCGCTTTTGTGCCTTCTCCTTTTCTCATCCTCCGCTTTCGCCCAAATCAAAGTAGGATCCGGAACTATTAGTGGTGATTTTTCTTTTAACGGAATGTTCTACATCCCCGACTCTACCATTGGAGCCCGCGATGTGGACTCGAAAGTGAGAGCCAATGCGTGGCTCAACCTCAACTATACAAATGGCGGTTTCTCTGCCGGTGCAAGATATGAATTCTACCTCTTCCCATTAATTGATTTTCAAGACATTCACTATCAAGGACACGGAATTACCAACTTTTTTGCAGATTATAAAAATGACTTTATTCAAGTTACAGGCGGATATTTTTACGAACAGTTCGGGCAAGGCTTAACGTTGCGCTCCTACGAAGACCGCAATCTGGGCATTGACAACAGCTTGCTTGGCGGAAGAGTGAAAGTTACACCCTATAAGGGAATCCAACTCAAAGGGATATGGGGCATTGAACGCCATAATTTTAATTTCGACTACATCAAACGCAACGACTATGTACGAGGCTTAGACGCCGAAGTGGCGCTGGCGGATATGATCCCCAAACTTTCCGAAAAAGGCGTTACGCTCACAATAGGCGGTAGCTTTGTAAGTAAATTTGAAAAAGCGGAAGATAAAATGTTTGACATTTATATTGATACCGCGAAATATCATGCTTTCTATAACGGACATGCCATTACCGATTTTACTGCCACCGACATACCTGATGTAATTAAATGTCAAGGCTTAATATCATCCGATAAGATACCGCAAAATGTGGCTTCTTGGGCTACAAGGTTAAATTTTGGAATTAAAGGATTTCGTTTAGAGGGAGAATACGCTTCTAAAGTGAACGACCCTAACCTTTCTAATGACTATATCTATAAAAGAGGCGAAGCGCTGTTAATGTCAGCCTCCTACTCCATGAAAGGCTTGGGCGTGTCGGCTTCTTTCCTGCGCGCCGACAATATGGATTTTCGCTCGCAACGCGATGCCACGCCTGCCTACGCTGCGCTTACGCTAAACTACATTCCTGCTATAAATCGCCAATATTCTTATCAGTTGCTGGGCAATTACAGCTACGCCAGTCAGCCTAACGGACAGATCGGCGCGCAGGCGCAGGTGAATTATCAAATTCCTAAAAAAACAAAAATCGGCGGAAGATACGGCACAGATATTACAGTGAATTACGCCCGCTTCCATGACTTGCAAAAAACGCTCGTTCCGCTTTCCGATACCATTGGAACTATAACAGCTACTGAAGGTTACACCTCTAAATTCTTTGGATTTGGCAAAACCCTCTTGTATCAGGATATTGGTTTTGATATTACCCGCCGTTTTGATAAACATTGGAAACTAATGCTGATGTACAACTACATCAATTATAATATGGTACTGCAAGGAAAACCAGGAACGATCAACGGCAACCATGTTGGTTTTGAATTAACTTATAAAATTAATGATATTCATGCGCTTAGATTGGAAAACCAATATCTGTTCATTCCTAAGAAAAACAATCTGGAGGAGAAGGAGAAAGGGAGTTGGATCTACTTGCTGTTAGAGTATTCCATTTCGCCGAAGTGGTTTATTACAGTAAGCGACCAGTGGCATGCTGGAAACAAGAGCAAGCTACACTATCCCAATGCGGCAGTGGCATTTGTTCACAACACCACGCGCATTGCGCTCAACTTTGGCAAAACCCGCGCTGGGATCCTGTGTGTGGGAGGGGTTTGCCGCACTGTGCCTGCCTCCTTCGGCTTAGGGCTTTCTGTAACTACAACATTTTAATATTCATGAATAAGACTCTAAGCTCCCTCTGTGAAACTCTGTACCTCCTCTGTGGTTCTCTGTGTGAAAAAAATTAATTACACTTTTTAATATTCATGAAAAAGACTCTAAGCTCCCTCTGTGAAACTCTGCGCCTCCTCTGTGGTTCTCTGTGTGAAAAAAATTAATTACACTTTTTAATATTCATGAAAAAGACTCTAAGCTCCCTCTGTGAAACTCTGTGCCTCCTCTGTGGTTCTCTGTGTGAAAAAAATTAATTACACTTTTTAATATTCATGAAAAAGACTCTAAACTCCCTCTGTGAAACTCTGCGCCTCCTCTGTGGTTCTCTGTGTGAAAAAAAATAATTACACTGAGTTACACAGAGAAGTCACTGAGAAACACTGAGATTAACACCATAAATAATATGATAAATATTAATGAAATTACAGAAAAGATAATTGGTTGTGCCATTCAAGTTCACAAAGAGTTGGGACCAGGTTTACTTGAATCTGCTTACGAAGAATGTTTAATGTATGAATTAAAACAGGCTGGGTTAAGTGCTGAAAGGCAAGTACCTGTGCCTATTGTATATAAAGAAATAAAATTAGATTGTGGTTATAGAATAGATATTCTAGTTGAAAAAAAAATTATCATTGAATTAAAAGTTGTGGATGCATTAATTCCGGTTCACGAAGCTCAGATTTTAACCCAACTGAAATTTGCAAAAAAAGAAATAGGTTTACTCATAAATTTCAATGTTACTTTATTAAAAAATGGACTTAAACGTTATAAATTATAAAACCCCTCTGTGAAACTCTGCGCCTCCTCTGTGGTTCTCTGTGTGAAAAAAAATAATTACACTGAGTTACACAGAGAAGTCACTGAGAATTATCTTCAAATCAATAAAAAATATGAAAAAACTAACCCTCCTATTAACCACCTTATTGCTCCTCTCGCAAGCCTGCAATAAAATTGACACTACCCAAGAGCTTTTCAGGACTATTGGGGAGGTTGAAGTAACCCCGTATGATCCCGAATACGCGAAAACGGTGATTCAAAAAATCTATGTAGAAGAGTTTACCGGACATCGTTGCGTCTATTGTCCTGCAGGAGCCCGCGAACTTAAGGATATTATGGCGGAAGACCCTGCCATTATTCTTACCGCCATTCATTGCTCAAGCCTCGCAGACCCCTTATCAACCCCTCCTTTTGATAGAAACTATAAAACCCCAATGGGCAACATTATTGAATACGATTTTAACATCAAAGGGCTCCCTAAAGCCACCATTAACAGAATGGAAGTTAAAACAAATGAATGGGGTTTTGACCGAAACAAGTGGCGTAGTGTTATTGCAGGTATTGACCGTAAGAATGTCAAAGCCGGCATTCAATTGCAATGCCATGTGGATGAGGGCACACAAGAAATTGCGGCATCTGTGGCAGTAACCATAATCAAAGATTTGCCAAACCCTGTACAAATTTGTTTGGTTTTACAACAAGACGCTTTTATTTCAGGACAAGTGGATAATGGCGTACCGATTCCTGATTATGAGCATAACCATGTGCTACGCGCCGGTTTAAACGGCAACTACGGCACGAAACTCACTCCAAATGGCTTGGTAAATACACATTACAAATATGCTACTACCTGTAAAATAGCTTATGGCAATTCTTTCCCCTATTCCAACCTTCCAATAGAAATTTCGAATTGCAGCATTGTGGCTTATTTAATAGATATGGTAACAAAAGAGGTGGTTCAAGTGGAGCAGTTTGAGCTTTAATACTCATTTCTCATTTTTTCTTTCTTCATTACCTACTTTCTCCGTTTTTCCCCCACCCTCATCCTCCATTTTATACTTTCTTCGTTTCGCCTTTCTCCCATCCTCCTCCGTTTTCATAATAAAAAATCTTCATTCCTCCCATCCTATTAAAAAATATATATTTTTGCGCGTTATTTATGTAAATTAAAAACCAATAAAATATTATTAACCAAACTTTAAACTATTATGAAAAAAATTATGTTTTTTTTAATTGCAGCGCTTTTTATCTTTAGTGCAGCATTTGCGCAAGAAAGAACAGCGCCTGTTTCCGTGACCAACCCCATTGAAGCTATTCAAGATGGTGCAACGCTTCGCCGTGCGCTACCAAACATTGATAACCCACCGAGTCGCGCACCCGGTGATGTTGCTTTTAATGAAGAATTTACAGGAACAACTTTTCCACCTGCAGGATGGACGATTACAACAACCGGTAGTACTACAATACTGTGGACACGAAGTACTACGCAAGTTCACAGTGCCGGAGGTTCTGCATACCATAACTATAGCTCATCAAGTTCAGTCTCTTTAAACGGATGGCTGATTACACCTGCCATCACTGTTCCTTCAGCAGACTTTAATTTGTCTTTTTGGTCATATACTATTGATGGCTCTTATGCTCCTTCAAACGGCAGTACTATTTGTGTATCCACAACCGATAATCAAACTGGCTCATTTACTACTGTCAAAACTTTATCTTACTCAGGTGGTGAAATGAGTGCCGCATGGCAACAATTTACGATTTCATTAGCAGCTTATGCCGGACAGACTATTTATATTGCATTCCACTATCAAGGCGCGTATGCACATGCATGGTATCTTGACGATGTTAAAGTTTCTGAACCTGCTGAAAACGATATAGCCATTTCGGCAGTTCCATATCCCTACTCCCAAATCCCCCAATCTCAAAATTTGACCCAAACACTTAATGCTACCATAAAAAACAATGGTACACTCGCACAAAGCGATGTACAACTTGATGTTGCCCTTAACAATACACCAATAGGAACTTCTGCTGTACAAGCATCCTTAGCTCCAAGTGCATCTGCTAATTTTAGTGTTGCTGCCTCCGGTTTACCTATTCTGTTAGGAGATAATACATTGAAGTATGAGGCATCCCAAACTCAAACAGATCAAGTTCCGGGCGATAATATTGTTTTACGCAATTTTACAGGAACCAATTTTACATTTGCAAATGATGCCGGAGAAGAGGCTTATACTACAGTTTTCGGGTCAACTACGTCAACTGTTACTGCTGGTAACGTTTATACATTTACAAAACCAACAACAGTTTATCAAGCTCAATTCTTTAGTTACAGCGGCTATGCAGCTACTACACTCAACTTTGCCATATACAGCATGCCCACTGCAACAACCACAAGTTCTACTGCCGTTTATACTCAAAATTCAATAGCCAGACCGGCAGCAACTCAGTGGAACAATATTAATTTTACCACTCCACAAACATTAGCAGCTGGAAGTTATTATTTTGCGTTAACTCAAACTTCAAGTTCCGGACACATGTCAGTTCTTGGAGATGCCAACTCTGAAGGCAGATTGGCTTATACAAGAAGTGGCACAAACCTGACTGCTGCAACTGCCTCTATGATGCTTCGTATCAATGTGGACTTGGAAGACAATAATTTAGTTCTTACTGCAAACGGATTCCCCTATACAAAAATACCTGCAAGTCAGGCTGCCGCTTTGCCTTTCCCTTCACCCTCAGGAAAAGTATTCAATTTTGGGAAAACAGCACAAACCAATGTTACGCTTTCGGCTACATTAAACGGTACGCCAATAGGTACTGCTACTGTTGCATCGCTGGCATCGCTGGCTACTGCCGACATGTCCGTTACTCTAAATGCAGGCGCTGCTTTCTCCACAACAGTAGGAGTAACCCATAATGTGCATTATAAAGTTACTCAAGACCAAACCGATGCATTTCCTAATGAAAACAAAGAAGAAGACTATTCGTTTGAAATCACACAGGATGTATATGCTGTGGATGCTGTAACCGATCTTAACGCTTACGGGGTGGGATATTCAGCTGCAAATGCAATAATGGGAAATTATTTTACAATAACACAAACAACAGTTTTAAAGCAAGTTATGGTAGCTTTTGGATTGAGTAATCAAGGGCTGGCTTACAATATTCAACTTTACGCCAAAACCGGAGCAAACACAATTGCAGCTACCCCACTATTTTCTCAAGCGTCAACGATAGTTTCTGGCGCATGGGCAACTGTAAATGTACCTGCTACGGTGTTGTATCCAGGAGATTACTACTTGTGTATTCAACAATCTTCTACAACCAACCCCGGACTTCTATATGATGGCGTACAGGGCAGATACTGCTATGGAACTACCAGCGGTACTACTTTAACCCAACAGCTCAATTTTGGCTCTGTAGCACTCCGTATGGTAATTGAAGAACCCGTATATGTAAACATTACCACCAATGTTTCCCCTGCCGGCTCTGGTACAGTTACCGGTGGCGGACAATGTATATTAGGAACTTCGGCTACATTAACCGCAGTAGCTAATTTGG
>WQSU01000064.1 GCA_009787675.1 Lentimicrobiaceae bacterium | reverse complement strand
TTTACAAATTTTATTGGAAACCGTTTCGGAAAGCGACCCGCCAAAGGTGGTGAAATCTTGCGAATATACGAATACCAAACGCCCTTCCACCGTGCCATAGCCGGTTACCACGCCGTCGGATAAATATTTCTCTTTTTCCAATCCAAAGTTGGTGCAGCGATGTGTCACAAACATATCAAACTCTTCGAAACTGCCCTCATCTAAAAACATTTGGATACGTTCACGAGCCGTGAATTTGCCTTGTGCATGTTGTTTCTCAATACGTTTTTCGCCACCACCCAAACGTGCGGTTTCGCGCAGCTTCAAAAGCTCATTGATTTTTTCTTGCATTGTCATAATGTTCTGATATTAAATTATGTATTAGATTTATACACTACTGAATTTTGAGCGGCGAAGATAGAAAAAAAATTACTTTATGATTCGCAGGTAATTCTAAAAATTCGTGCATCTTTGCCCCAATTTTTATGAATCGCTTTTCAATCTTTTCTTGTACGTTTAAAATCCTGTTTATTTTCACCTGTAGTTTGAACGCATTATTTGCACAACCTGCTTATTATAAGTTGGGTTTTGTAAGAAATCAGGAGGTGGAAGTAAAGAAAAACAACCATGCACTTTTATATCCTTGGGCAGGCGGCATCAACTCCGTCTATTTCTCGCAAATAGATTTGAATTTGGATGGGGTATCGGATTTTATCGCTTTTGAAAAACATGGAAATAGAATACTCCCATTTCTAAACAAGGGCTCTAACAGCAACCCTCAGTTTGTATATGTTCCAGAATATAAACATCGTTTTCCGGAATTACACGATTGGGTGATTTTAAGAGATTTTAACAACGATGGGAAAATGGATATTTTTACTTACGGTCTAGGCAGCATTCGGGTCTTCGAAAATGTTTCAAATGAAGAGCTTGCGTTTAAATTGACTGTTGATCCCATCCTGTCATATTATTACGAAAACGAGGCAAATATTTTCGCTGCTCCAGATGACTATTTGGGCATTGCCGACATTACCGGAAGCGGAAGATTGGATATCCTCAATTTTATGGTGCTGGGAAAATTTGTGCACTTTTATAAAAACATTTCTCAAAACAACGAGTTTTTTAACTATACTTTAGCCGATGAATGTTGGGGTAAATTTTCTGAAGAAGCAGACAATAACGAAATTACGCTTTTCACTTATTGCGACTCCAAAGAAAAAAACGACAATCCGCGACATGTGGGTTCTTCTATTTTTATACACGACTTTAACGCGGACGGACTGTCTGATATCATCATTGGCGATGTGGATTTTTCAGGATTGAAACTTTTGATAAATGGCGGAACCAAGGAGGAGGCGCTCATGGTTTTGCAAACAGATGATTTTCCTAACGCGCAACACCCTGTAAATATGTATTCTATGCCTGCTGTTTCTGCTATGAATTTTTGGGGCGAAAACAACCCCGATCTCTTTGTTTCTCCCTCCGACCCTTCGCTTACCAAATCGGAAGACCTTCTTTCGGTGTGGCGTTATCACTATAATGAAGATATAAATGATTATGTATTAGAAACTAAATCTTATTTACAAGAAGAGATGATTGATGTGGGCAGCGGCGCCATTCCCACCTTGTTCGACTGGAATGGAGACGGACTTTTAGATCTGTTTGTGGCAAACTATGGCAGCTTCGACAGTGCAACGCACCAGCACGGTGTCTTAAAATCCTGCTACTCATCTTCTATTGCATATTATAAAAATATCGGCACAAAAAGTTCTCCCAAATTTGAATGGATCACCTCTGATTTCGGCAATTTGAAAAGTTCCGGTTCTTTGGCGCTCTACCCCACCTTCGCCGACTTGACGGGCGATGGCAAAATTGACCTGCTGTGCGGAAAAAGCGACGGCACACTGCTTTTTTTTGAAAACACAGCATCAATGGGCGATTTGCCGCAGTTTAAACCTGTGGTTACGAATTATCAAAACATCAAAGTGGATGCTTTCAGTGCACCGCAACTTTTTGATATGGACAACGATGGAAGTTTAGATTTAGTGCTGGGAAACCGACGAGGCATTTTGTCGTATTATAAAAACACAGGAACAACGAATAATCCTAATTTTCAACTCATTACTTCAAATCTCGGTAATGTTGATGTGCGAGACCCCGACCTTTCCTATTTTGGATATTCCACTCCCCATTTTTTCAGATACAACCACGAAACCATGCTCCTTTGCGGAAGCGAACAGGGTAATCTGTTTCTTTTTTCCAATATTGATAATAATCTCTCCGGCACATTCACCTGCCTGGAAAAAATCACAGAAACCATTCAAAACAAAGCTCATAGAATGAATGAGGGTATCCGCATTGCTGCTGCTGTTGCCGACCTGAACAGCGACAACAAACCTGACATTATCGTAGGAAATTGGTGCGGCGGCATAAGTTTCTTCAACGGAAGCGAACCCCCTGAAGTGAAAATCGTTGAACCTAAAACACAGAACTTTATCGTTTATCCGAACCCAACGACGGGAGAATTGCGAATTGCGAATTACGAATTGCGAATTACGAATTACGAATTAGGAATTGCGAATTACGAATTTGAAACTGGGACACTGAGCGAAGTTGAAGTGGAAATATTTGATATTTACGGCAGAAAACTATCCTCTCATTCCTCACCTCTCACCTCTCATTCCTCATCCCTCATCAATATTTCACATTTGCCTGCAGGGGTTTATCTCTTGCGGATTGGTGGGCAAATGGTGAAGTTAATTAAGATTTGAAACAGCAATCATTACAAAAAACGAAAAAAGGTATTATTCTTCAAAAAAATGAATCTTTGACTGTTTTCAGCTAATGGCAAATAAATAATTTATCAATTCTTAATGCGCTTCATACCAATTCCTTCCAAAACTCAAATCGGCTACTAAGGGAACTTTTATTTCGAGGGCGGAGTTCATTAAGGTGGGGACAATAAGGGCGATGGTTTCCAATTCTTCCATAGGCACATCAAAGACCAGCTCGTCATGAACTTGCAAGACCATTTTTGTTTGTAAATTTCTGTTTTTTAATTCTTTATAAATACGAATCATGGCTATCTTAATTACATCGGCGGCGGTGCCCTGAATGGGAGCATTGATGGCGTTTCGTTCTGCAGCCTTTCGCAGCATGCCATTTCCTGAATTAATGTCGCGAATATAGCGGCGCCTGCCCAACAGAGTCTCCACGTAGCCTTTTTCGCGGGCAAACGTTACAATTTCCTCCATAAACCGTTCAATTTTTGGGAAACTGGTGTTGTAGTCATTAATTAACTGTCGAGCTTCTCCTTGCGGGATGTGCAACCGGTCGGCTAAACCAAATGCCGACATGCCGTACAAAATACCGAAATTGACGGTCTTGGCGTATCGCCGTTGTTCTTTTGTAACCTCTTTCAACGGTACGCCATACACATGCGAAGCCGTAGTGGTGTGGATATCTTCTTGATTTAAAAATGCTTGAATCATATTTTCATCGTTTGCCATGGCGGCAACAATGCGCAGTTCCACTTGCGAATAGTCGGCAGCAACCAACACATTGTTCGCGGAGGATGGTACAAATGCCTTGCGAATCTCCTTGCCCCGTTCTGTGCGAATGGGAATATTTTGCAAATTGGGATTCATGGAACTCAATCTTCCTGTGGAAGTTATTGTTTGTTGAAAGGTGGTATGGATCTTGCCTGTAGCAGGGTCTATCAACAGCGGCAAAGCATCAATGTATGTGGACTTGAGTTTTGAAAGCGAGCGCCACTCTAAAATCAGCGGAATAATGGGATGTTTGTTGTAAAGTTTCTGCAAAATCTCCTCTCCGGTTTGATACTGCTTCGTTTTCGTCAACTTGGCATTTTCAATAATGTGGAGTTTTTCAAACAAAATTTCACCCAACTGTTTGGGTGAAGCGATGTTAAAAGTGATTTCCGCCAACTCAAATATCTGTTTTTCAATCTCCTTAAGCTCTTTTGCAAAAGCAACAGAGCTTTCTTCCAACATCACCTTGTCAATCTTGATTCCGTTACGTTCTATATTGGCAAGCACCTGCGTTAAAGGCATTTCAATTTCTTGAAACAGTTTTAACAAGGATGCTTTCTCCAGTTCTGTTTTAAAAACAGGAAACAGTTGCGCATATATCTCCACTTTTTCACAAACAGCCTCTATTTGAGCTTGTTGACTGTTATTTTTTTCTATATTAATCAACTGATAGTCTAAACAAGACTCGGCAATCCTCTCCAACTGATGTGAAATTTCCGGTTGAATGAGATAGTGCGCCACTTGCAAATCAAACACTTTAGCTTTAATATCTATCTGATATTCATCACAATATTTAAAAATATTTTTAGTTTGGAACGATATGAGTTCGCAAGGGATTTCGAGTATAGTTTTAAGGAAGTCCGGAGTGATATTTGTGCTGTAATAAATTTGCTTGCCATTTTCCGAAAACGCAATACCTGCCATAACATCATTGTTATAAATCCATTCAAAAAAAATGGATTGGGGTATGGGCACGTCTCCCAACTTCCCTATTGTATGTGAAATATCCTCTATTTCAATAAATTCATGCGAAAAAAACTTGAATGTTTTAAATGTTGATGTTTCTTCTTCAACAACATCAACATTTTCAAAATCTTGATTGAACAAATCTAATACTTCTCCCGTATTCTGCTTTCTGCTTTCCGCTTTCTGCATTTTTCCTTCTCCTTCTCTCGCAAACATCTCCTGCATCTCCATCAAGATCTTATTTCCTAACGCTCTAAATTCTAACTCTTGAAAGAGTGTGCGCAGATTGTCGAAATTGGGAGCGCCTATTGCCATCGCATTAAAATCGTACTCAATGGGAACATCCAGCATGATGGTTGCCAGTGATTTCGACATAAACGCCTTATCCTGATTATCAATCAGCGTTTGGCGCAACTTATCGTTCTCGACCTGTTCAATGTTTTTATAAATGTTTTCGATAGAATGAAACTCTTGAATCAACTTTTTGGCTTTCACTTCGCCGATGTTGGGCACGCCCGGAATATTATCAGAGGCATCGCCCCACAAACCCAATATGTCTATCAATTCTTCGGGGCGTTCAATACTGTATTTTTCGCAAATCTCTTTCACGCCGACCACTTCTGCTTTTTGCCCAAATTTGGCGGGTTTGTACATAAAAATATTGTCGGACACCAACTGTCCGTAATCCTTGTCAGACGTCATCATAAACACCTGAAAACCTTCCATTTCTGCTTGTTTTGCCAACGTCCCGATGAGGTCATCGGCTTCATAGCCGGGTTTCACTAAAACGGGGATATTAAAGGCTTCCAGCAGTTTATAGATATAGGGAATGGCGGCAACAATATCTTCAGGGGTGGCATCCCTGTGTGCTTTATAGGCTTCAAACTCGGCGTGTCGCAAGGTGGGCGCATGCGTATCAAACGAAACTGCTATATGGGTAGGATTTTCGTTACGAATCACTTCGTAGAGTGTATTGGTAAAACCAAAAATTGCGGATGTATTTAGCCCTTTACTTGTTATGCGTGGCGAGCGAACCATGGCGTAATAGGCTCTGTAAATGAGCGCCATAGCATCTAATAAGAACAGTTTTTTCATTTAAAAGCGAGTTGAATTATATTTGCAATTATTTTCAATGTTTCATCATCCAATATCAATGGAGGCGCCATTCGCAATGCTGTATCGCACCATAAAAACCAATCGGAGAAGAGTCCTTTTTCCAAAAAGGTATGCAGGGTTTTAAAGTTGGTTTCTGTATCCTGAAAGTCCACAGCAATCATCAGCCCTTTTCTGCGAATTTCCTTTACTTTGGGGATGTTCCAAAGTGCAGTTTCTAACTTTTCGCCTATGCTTTCGGCATTCTCCCACATTTTCTGTTCTGTAATGAGTTTGAGATGCGCCAATCCTGCGGCGCAGCACACAGGATGTCCTCCAAAGGTAGTAATGTGACCTAACACAGGGTTGTGAGTTAGGATATTCATCACCTTTTTGTCGGCTATAAATGCACCCAGGGGCATGCCGCCGCCAAAGGCTTTTCCTAATAGCAATATATCCGGAGTGATATTGTAATGTTCAAAAGCAAAGAGCTTTCCGGTGCGTCCGAGTCCTGTTTGAATTTCATCTACTATAAGGAGTGTTCCGGTTTGTTCGCAACGTTGTTTTAATTTCTGCCAATATTCGCAGGACGCGATACGCACTCCCGCTTCCCCTTGAATCAGTTCTACAATGATGGCGGCTGTTTGTTCTGTGATTTCCGATAAATCTTCCGTTATTCCGAAGCGAATAGATTTGGTATTGGGCAGCAACGGCTGAAAAGCAGCTTTATATTCCTTATTTCCTAACATGCTTAATGCGCCGTGCGAGCTTCCGTGGTAGGCATTTTCAAAGTGAATTAATTGGGTACGTCCGGTGTAGCGTTTTGCCAATTTTAATGCGCCCTCCACAGCCTCGGAGCCTGAGTTCACGAAAAAGACAGAGTTTAAGGAGGCAGGCAAATATCCACAAAGTTTTTCCGCAAGCTCCACTTGAGGTTGCTGCACCAATTCGCCGTACACCATCAAGTGCATATATTTGTCCACCTGCACTTTAATAGCATTGATAATTTCAGGATGCGAGTGTCCCATGTTGCATACGGCGATGCCTGAAATAAGATCAATATATTGTTTCCCTGAGGTGTCGTAAAAATAAATGCCTTGTGCGCGGTCAACCTCAATAGCAAGAGGTTCGGAGGAGGTTTGAGCTACATGTTTTAAGAAAGAGGTTGTTAAGTTATTTTTCATTATAAACAATGGATTCAAATTGTGCGCAAAGATAGATTAAGTTTTGCAAGTTAACCAAAAAAGTATATTTTCGCGCCTCCTTTTCAAGAGCGGGATGTAGCGCAGCCCGGTAGCGCGCTTCGTTCGGGACGAAGAGGCCGCAAGTTCGAATCTTGTCATCCCGACTCATCTGAGGTTCCGTAGCTCAATGGATAGAGCAACTGCCTTCTAAGCAGTAGGTTACTGGTTCGATCCCAGTCGGAATCACCACTATGAGGAACGATTACACCGCTATTATTTCACTTTCTCAAAAATAATCTATATTGATTGTCACTGCATTATGTTATCACGTCATTATGTAGCAAATGTATTGAAAAAAAAATCAACAAATAAATATTACATGTAAAGTATTTTATTATAGAGATATAATTCATTAATTATAGACAAATAGATATATGATACGCTGTCCGCCATATTCCCACAATGTCCCAGCGGTTTGGCGAAGTGGCGGCTTCCACTGCACTTGCTGCGGGCTAATTGCTTTTGATTACGCTCTTCATTTCCAGCGTATTAATGCCGCTATCTTGCCCAACTGCACGTTAGAAGCAGTGCATTCCTCATTCTTTTCTCGCAAATTCATTTCAAACCTGTATTTTTATCTAATTTTACCTTCCAAAAATTGTAAATCGTTTCTAACTAAGGCTTCTAAACAGTTTCTAACATCCTTTTCTGTCTGTCCTTGTACATCAGTTAAAAAGTCATTGTCCATTTTCTCAAATTGCTTGGATTTATTTTTTTTACTTATCTTTCCAAAAAATCCGCGTAAAAGTCTAAATGCTCCAAATAACATTATCGCAATAGCAGCACTAGCAGTTCCTTTATCATTATTTACAACTAGGGATATCAGCGTTAATGATCCACCACCCACAAAGCAAATGATCCCCCATACAATGTTGTTACTATTTGGGGCATCTCTATCTGAATTATTTAGCCTATCAATGAGGGAAATAGCATCTTCTCTATTAATGTTTTTTTCAATTTTTAATGCTTCTATTATTTGCTCCTCTTTTTTACCCGACTGCATTTTTTCGCGAATAAAACACTTAATTTCATATTCCTCTCTCTGTTTTTCTTTTTCTTCTTTAACTGACTTTGGCCTTTTATAAAAAATACACCATTCTATACCATCAATAGCGGAAATTGATAATCCATTTCTATTATCTTTATTTTCAATCTCCAGTGAAGGCGAATAATAAATATCGTTTTCTTTGGCAGTTTTCATTTTGGTTAAATACTCAGACCATGGAATTTTTTCAAATAATTGCATGATGCTTTCTTTTTCAATATTCCCAATTTCAATAATATCTGGTTTGAATGGATCACAAAATGATGCTCTAAAATTCATATTTTCAATATTATAATTTTTAAATGTAAATTCTATAAAACTTAACAACTCACGACATTACAAATTATCATTTCCTACTATTTACCGTCAAACTGCCTGGCACACTTTCCCGCATTGCCTCTAACTATTAAATATGCGCGAAGATAAAACAAATTTAATACGCCTACATTGTGTTGCCGTGAGATTCGGGATTATTCTTTTGAGCGCGCGTATGGAAAGGCAAAAGAATGGCGGAGGATTTGTTCGGAAATATAGGAATCGAAAATCTATTTTATTAATTTTCAAAATATTCTGATTGTGTTTTTTTTGGTAATTTTTTTACGACTTCTTCCACCGAATGTATAATCCAATGTTTTACTGTTTCGTCGTTCATGTCACGGTTGAGAGTGATACAATTCCAATATTTTTTATTGAAATGCCAAGCGGCTTCCACGCAATTATATTGTTCGCGTAACTCAATGGCTTTGGCGGGATTGCATTTTACCGATATGTTCAGTTCATAGTCTTTTAACGGAATTACGGCAAACCACTTGCCAAACACTCTGAACATAAGATACTCGTCACCAAACGGCAAATCTTCGGTGGCGTTTTTTATGGAGAGGCAGTATTCGCGGAGTTCTTCGATGTTCATTGTTTATTTTCTATCTCGTTTCAATGCCTCAAAACTGCGGTCATATTTTAATTCGGACTCTTTGCTGAAAAAGCACGCAGGAAACTCTCCTGCGCGTTGATGGTATGCAACACATTCACAGCATTTTCCATGCTTGGCACAAGAATATGTGCAAGGGCAAACTATGGCTTTATTATTTTGACAACTCATATTAGCAACCGTTATTTGTCTTTTACACAACGAATACTCCAACCATTTTGAAGCCCAAGAGGTACTTTTATTTTATTAGATTTGTCACAATCAATACCATACCCCCAAACTCCTGTTGTATTGTTATCTAAAGTCGAAGTCAGGAATGTTGTCTGATAGTCAATATTCGCAAAAGAATTACCGCTATTATATACCGTTCCTGTCGGAATTGCGGTAAAGTTTGTTTTGTTAGTACCTGCATTTGGAAATAGCCAATGTTCTGTTCCTGCTTCTTTTAAATCATCTGCATTTAGTCCTTGAGCCGTAAGAAAATCATATAATTGCTCCCATTCTGAAACAGAGGGAATATGCCAACCTTTCGGACTTATTCCACGAACTCCACTTGGGTTTTTATTGCTGCTAATACTTCCATTCATTACGACTTCCCATAAATATAACCTACCATAAGGCTTTGAATAATTTATACTGTCATTATTATAATACCAAGAACCAGTTGGCGTATTATAATTCAGATTTTCAGCCATCCACCATTGTTCTCCTATTTTTACAATTTTGTACATTTGGCCATCTCTTCCATCTACCATTACTGAAGTATTAAAGTCAGATTTTGAATTTTCTTTCTCACATCCAAGCGCAAGAAAGATTAAAATAAATATCAAAATGTATTTGTGTAGTACTAATAATTGTTTCATTATGATTTTATGTTAAATTATTCAGAAAATAGTCATTTGCCTGCATAATCATTTTTTTCTTCGAGCATTGTATCCGTCAAAATTGCTGCTAATAATTAAATATGCGCGAAAATAAAACAATTTTCAATATTCATACATTTTTCAAAAGAAATACCCTAAGTAAAGTTATTAAGATTGGTAATGCAGTGAGTAAATTTTTTGCACGAAAATATTATATTTCCTTTAAAGTCGTGAGCAAGGAGGGTTGCTGCTTTTTCCAGCATAGTATTTTCTAATTTCTGCTTTTAAAAAAATATATTTTTGCATCATTATTATTTAAAT
>WQSU01000063.1 GCA_009787675.1 Lentimicrobiaceae bacterium | reverse complement strand
AGTGAGATAGGGTTTCTCATTACTTAAAAAAGCATCTACCTGTTGTTGTGAAAAGTATTGAAACAGAGATTCTTTATCTTTATAAGAACACGCAAGGATTTCTGTTTTCAACCCATGGGTCAATGCGCCTTTTTGTATAAGTTCTTCAACGGCTAAACTTGCATGGTAGCGGTAGAACAACGCTTTATTATCCACAAATCCCGAATTGACAAAAAATGTTGCCGGAATACCTTTTTGCAACAGAATGGGCGCCACAATTTCATAAATCTCTTTCAATCCATCATCAAACGTGAGATGAAAAACAGGTTTTTGGGGAACCATTTTATTGACATGAAAATGATATAGCATTTCGGCACTAATCGGCTCAAAATGTTTCAACAAAAAATCTAAATCTTCCAAAAATTCCTTTACCGTTTTCATTCTGTAAAGGTGTTGAATGTGCGGCAACTGCAATTCTGCCACCGTGTGGTAAAACGGAAGGAGAATTTTTTGTTTTGTAATTGCCTGAAATGTAGCTATCCAATTCATCTATTTTCTGCAGCTAAAAATAATTTCCCTTGCTCCATCTCCTAAAGAGAAACGCTTTTGCAAGGCTCCCTCAAACGTTGTTCTATAATCAATTTCCTCAACTTTAAAGCAATGCGAAAGTCTTTGCCCAAAATCCAATCCGTGAAGCCTTGCCAAATCCTGTTCAGAATAATATTTCAATCTATCTTTCGGAGTGGTGATGAAAGGCTCCTCTAAAGTTGTTTCTCTGTTTTTATCAATCAAAGTCATGATGAGTGCTTGCCCATCCCACTTTAAAACTCTAAACAACTCTTCGATAGCTTTCTGTTCATGGCTTACATGCCCTAAAACATGAGAACAAATAATATAATCGAAATACTCATTTGGATATGGAATTTCTTCTATATCAAATATATAATTTGCATAATTGGGGTTAATATCAGCATCTACATATTCCATAGCCGTGCGTTGACTAAATTTTGAAAGAAGCGTTTGCTCAGGAGCAAAATGCAATACTTTACAGTCTTTTTTTGTGAATATATTTGTTTCTTTTTCAAGATAAAACAACAACAAGCGAGTTCTTTCCAAAGAACCACAGTAAGGACATTTCACATTTTTTCGTAAAATATTTCCTTTAGATTTAAACTTGCGAAATGTTTTGCCACAACAATTACATTCAAATTTATTTCCTATATAAAAAAAGGCTGTGTTTTTGTCAAGAAATATGCGAATATTAATTCTTGTTTTTTCAGAAAAAATTCTTTTGTATATTTTTTTTAACATACTGTAATTCTGCTTTTTATGATAATGTCATTTCCAAAAACAAAAATGTTTAATAAAATCGTTAATACTCCAATGTTTGATTTCACCATAATAATTTAATGAGGTTCCAAAACCATCGTAAAAACGGGCAATATTTCTAACGTTTGAACCCGAAAAGTCTAATAAATATTTGCTATTTGAGTGATTTTGAATGATTTCATCCACAATTTTAAACATAGCTAAAACCTCTTTACCCTCCAGATTGGATACCGGCAGCAAATAAATTAATCTTTGATGTGAATGTAGTAAAAAAAGTGTTGAAATTAATTTAGAATCTTCATTATAAGCGCCATATATTGTTGCTTTACCTCTTATTACAGATTCCTGCACCAATGCATCAAGTTTTGTTTGGGGCAATTCTTTATAGTTTTTTTCAACAGCATGATAAAATTCCAAAAAATCGGTTGCTGTTATATCTGTCTTTATTTCAATATGATATTGCTGCGCTTTCTTAATATTCCGTTTCGTATTGGTGGAGAATGTGGCAGCAATGGTATCATAATCTCTATTCAAGTTCAACACAAAGTTTGGATGTTGTACGCCTTTGATGCATGGATTTTGCTCATTGAAATTCAAATGATAACTGCGATACGGTATGTTTTGAATAAATTGCGCCACAATATCTTCTTCAATTTTATGAGATGAAAACACACCAAGTTGTTGTGTCAGCGGCGGTTGTACTAAAAAAGGGATGCCACATTTTCTCTTTACAGGCAAGGGCATCACATATTCGTAGTTTTCAGAAACGAGCGCCTCCCATTGGGGAGACACGAGATTTAAGAACCAACTTTCAGCATACACCAACGAATTAGCTGCGTTTTGTATACAGCGATCCCAATGTTCAAAATGGATTTCGGTATGTGCTAAATGCCTGATTTTCATTTAAAAATATTCTGAAAAGATCAAAAAAATTTGCGGCGAAAATACAGATTATTACTCACAATTTCCAGCATCACTTTTTCCTCTTCCTCCCAGCAAAATTGTTTTGAAATTTCTGAAAAGTGCCTTGTGTCAAATTCTTGCGTAAAAAAATCATTCAACACGGTTGCCAAATATTCCGGCTCGTAATGGTTGATTAGAATTCCGGTTTTATGTGTACCAACAACATGGGCGATTTCGGGAAAATCGGTTGCCAAAACCGGCACTCCGGCGTGTAAATAATCAAAAATTCTGTTGGGTAACGAATAGTAATAATTTAATCCTCTGTTTTCCAAGAGACAAACGCCCAAATCTGCCGAAGGGGTATATTTGTGCAATTCCGAACCTGGAATAGGTCCCAGAAAAAACACTTTATCGTTTAAATTCAGATTGTTAACAAGAGTTTTTAGTTCATCGGTAATATCACCATCGCCGATAATGACAAAGACAGTGTTTTTTACAAGGGGCATAGCGTTGATGAGCCATTCCAAGCCGCGTCCCGTATTCAGTGCGCCTTGGTAGAGCATCACTTTTTTGCCGGCATAATCCAATCGTTTTTCTGTATTATGTTTTGAAGTGTTGGGCACGTTCCGCACCACCTTCATGTTGATATTGTATTTTTGATTATAGTAATCGGCAATGGGCTGGCATACTGTGTAACAATATTTTAAATGAGGAAAAATCCAATCTTCAATTTTTTCCCAAACACGTTTCACTTTGGGACGGTGCACCAACTCGGGCACTTCCGGAAACAGTTCGTGCGCATCGAAAACCAACTTTTTGCGGCGGAGTTTGCTTGCTAAATAATTGGCAGGCAAGGTGTCCGTATCATTCGACAGCAAAATATCCACTTTAGCAAACAGCAAGAAAAAAAACAACCGGATGTTATACGCCGCATAAAACAACGCCGAACGATTGAAAAATAGCCGTAATCGTTTGTATTTAAAGGGTAATTGTAGCGGAATACTGCTCTTTAATTTTCTTCCGATGAGCAACACTTCCCATCCGTTATTATGGCAACTGTGGGCAACTTTCAACACCCGCCGGTCGGTAGTGATGTCGTTGGTCACGGAAATGATAATGCGTTTCATGGGTATATCCTGTTTTTAAGAATAAACACAACGACAGAAATGATGGTTTTATTGAAAAATGGGAGTGCATGCAACTAAAAAACTTTTAAATGCGCATCATTAATTACCATATTGTTAATTTGCCTCCAAGTCTGTACAAATGTGGGGTGATGGATGTTCATTTTCTTTCTCGTACAAATTTTAACTCTGTTTTAAACAGTTCCATTTTGTAATTTTTAACAATCAAAGTGGAACTGTTTTCTTTTGCAGCAAACGGAATTACTGCAGTTGTGTTATCCTTATGCCTAATCACAATTTCTCCTGTTACCTCGTGCAGTAAATCGTTTACTACGTAAATGTTTTTTGTGCCGTTTGGAAGATCTTCCACAGCCACAATAACCGGAGCAAATTTTTCTTTCACGGTGTGGTGCAACAGTTTCCAGTTTCCAAAAAAGTCAATGCTGCTCCATGAGGCTACAGGCCAGCAATCGTTCAACTGCCAATAGAGTGTGCCCATGCAATGCGGGCGTTTTAAGCGGTGCGCCTCTATTGCTTTGCCAATGCCATAGGCTTGTACTTCTTGACTAACTCGCACATAATCTTCCAAATTATCAGGAATATGTGCGTATTGCGCCATCGCTTTGTTGATAATTTGTACGCCCCGCGGATGTTTTTGATGGTTTTTCATTGCCGGAGATTCCAAATAGCGCTCTTCGGGCAATGTAAACGATTCTATGGTTGACATTTGCGGATAGCTCTGAAATCCGTATTCCGACATAAAGCGTCCGGTTTTGGGTAGCCACACTTCAAACGGTTCTTCGCCCCACCACACACCCCAGTAGTGCGCATCGCCTTCGGTAAGACTTTCGGGATGCCCCCAGCCCCACAACGGTGAAGAAGAATGGTAAGGACGGTTGTCGTTGGTTTTCACAATCTTTGGAAGCAGTTCATTGAAAAGAGTATGCTGGTTTTTGCTGATTTCGTCGCGTTGCTCAGGCGTGTAATTGCGCTGCCACCCCCAATCTTCCCAGCCGTTTTTTACTTCGTTGTTGCCGCACCACAATGCCAAACAAGAGTGTTGGCTCAAGCGCTTTACTTGATATTCTGCTTCATTTTTTACATTTTTTAAGAAAGCAGAATCGGCAGGATACAAAGCGCAGGCAAACATAAAATCTTGCCACACTAATAACCCCAATTCATCGCACAATTCATAAAAGTAATCGTTTTCATAGATGCCGCCGCCCCAAACGCGTATCATGTTCATATTAGCATCTTTGCACGATTCTAAAAGCTGTTTATATCGGGCTTTTCCGTTGGCGTTGTTCATTTCCGAAACAAAACTGTGTGCGGGAATCCAATTCGCCCCTTTCATAAAAACAGGTACATCGTTGATTTTGAAATAGAACGACTCGCCGATGTCATCTTTTTCCTGTACTAACTCGACAGTTCGGAAGCCCCAGCGGATATTTTTTTTAACACAAGGAGCATGATGATTTGTACAAGAAGCACAAGAAATAGTAACTTCAAAATCATACAGTTTTTGTGCTCCCAACCCATTAGTCCACCACCGCTCAGGCTTCTCTATTTCAATAATTTGAGACAGTTTTAAAACCCCCTTCTCCCTTTCATCTTTCTCCTTTTCGTGCCTTCGTGTCTTCGCCCCTTTGTGCTGTTCTTCCACATACACCTCCATTTCCACCGTTTTCTCCGTTCGCACCGTTGCCACCACCTCAACCACCCCTTTTTCATCTGTCAACTCTCTTTGAATCAATTCAATGTTTTCAACGTAAAAATCATTCCAGGCTACAATTTTTACAGGTTGATAGATTCCGCAAGTAACTAATTTGGGTCCCCAATCCCAGCCCGATTGGTAGGGCGCTTTTCGGGTAAAGACACGATTGTCGGGCAATGCGTAAGGTAAAGATTTGGCTTTTTCTTCATTGATTTTTTCGGAAGGTAAAAACTTTATTACCAATTCATTGTTTTTTCTTTTTAAGACTTTTGGAAGCGGAAAGCGCCATTGACGGAACATGTTGTCGCAGAAATTACTTCCTTCGGTGTGGTACAGAGGTGCGCCATTCAAATATACTTCCGTGTAAGTATCTAACCCTGAAAATAGGATTTCCGCATTTTTAAATCTTTTTAACTCTTTTCCGTTGAATGTGGTACGATATACCCACATGCTATCCGATACCCACTGCACCGAATCTTCGTTGCAGCGATAAAACGGATCGGCAATAATTCCGGCACGAATCAAATCGGTGTGAATACACCCCGGAACAGTTGCCGGACAGGATTGATTTTCATACGTAAACGACCAGTTCTGAGTCAAATCAAACTCTAAAGCATTTCTTTGATGGCAACTAAAAAAAAGAATGACAAGAAGTAGCGGGAAATAACGCATTGCATTACATTTTTTTCGCTGCGTCTCGATACCTTTTGGCGTCCTCTTTTTTTCCTAATTTTTCATAAAGGTCGGCATGTTTTTTATAAGCTTTTCTATAGGCTCCGCGATCATCTAAACCCTGTGCCTTATAAACCGCAATTAATTGATTTAAGCCCTGTTCATCTAATTGCTCTGTTTCTAAGAGATCCAACATTATTTTTTCAGCATTTTTAAGATCATTTTGTTGAGCATATATTTGAAAAGCAAAATGATAGGCTGCTTTAAATTTAATATTATCCTCCCGAATCGTTTTTAAAACTTTTAGCGCCTGTTCGGGTTCCCGGGTATTGTTATAGTAGTGTGCCAGCATATAATTTGCCGGCTCGTACTTGGGGACATATTCTAATATCTGGTCAATATAAATTTTTGCAGAATCTATTTTTCCGGTATTAAAATAAGACTCAATTAAATTCATAAATACAGACATATTTGTGGGGTCAGATTCCACAGCATTTTTGAGAGGTGGAATTGCTGCGTAAAATTCTTTGTTGTTTTTTAATTGGTTCCCGATGAGGTCATCTTTCGTTTCACGCTTTAAAACCAAACAAATAGGTTTATCATCAACTTTTACTTGGTACACTGTATTTGATGGAGGGAAGTTAACACTTTTTAACTCTTCAGGCATCATACCTGTAATGGTGAAAATGGCATAATCCCAGTCGTTATTGCCCCTTTCATACCATCTTGAAAAACCCACCTGAAAGTTGGCAGTATCTTTTCTGAAGAAGTATTGCACAGATGCCGTGTGCCATGAAGCAACTCTTATTTTGTTGCCGGTTTCCAACCCTGATTTTTTGGCATTGGCAAGAACCCATTCCGACGCTTCCCTTGTGGAGTGATAGTAATAGTCCATCTCACAATTGCCGTACGCTTTCTCTATACCTCCTGCTAATTCATTAAAATAGACATATTCGTAAGGATGGTTTTTTACAATATGGCGTATAGGATTCCATAAAAGCAACAGTATGGCAGCGATTGCGATGATGTTGATGAGTGTAATCTTTGTAATTTTATTCATAATAAGGTATATTTTTTCAGGATCTTATTCCTTGAATTTTATATTTTTTCAAGATTATCTGATTTTCCGACTATTTTTTGTGTAACCCATTCAACAACTAAATTAAATCCCAAACCTGCCGCCACTACCATGGGCGGGTAGGCAAACAGGGAGTGCCGCCAACCGCCGTAAACATTGGCATTGGTGTAAACGATCCAGAAAACAGGAAAGAAAAAAGCGAAAGAGATAATAAAGTAGTAGAAATAGTTTTTTTTATCCTTCCAGAGAAGAATAAAAAAGCATAACAAACCAATGATCACTGCAATAGGAATTGTAGTAAGTATATATTTAGGAGTGTAATACCAGGGTAACATGTTCGACCATTGAATTGAGTTTTCGAACAGTTGCCGTATTGCCGTTGCAAAAGCGCTTTGCCCCTTGAATGCATGTATGGTATGTTCAATGGGCGCTGTTAAGCCGTATGGCCAGACTAAAATTCCTAAGGCGAAACCAACTATAGAAACTACAACACCCCATTTAACTAATTTCCAAAAGAACAGGAGTCCATTTTTATGGGTAAATCCTTTGAAAGAATTTTCTTTTATAAAATACACCAACCCGAACAACCCCAAATAAGGGATGAGTAAGAGACCGCCGATTCTAACGCCCAGTGCAAATCCGATACCTAATGCCATCAAAAGTAAAGTTTTCCAGGAAGGTTTTGGAAATTCTTTGTAAAAACGAATAAAGCTATAAACACCAAACAACATGGCTGTGGCAAAAGAAGTATCTTTTAGGTTGTTAAAAGAATGCCCCAACAATCTTGGAGAAAAAAACATGAGCAATGCCACGAAGATGGCAGTACGCCATTTCCCTGTAATTAGAAAAGCAATGAGACCGCCTAATAGAATCAAAAGCCATCCACAAAAACTGTTAGTAACGTGTCGTACTAATAGTTGATCCTCAATGTTACCTATTTTTGCAATGGCATACGCCAAGTTGTCAACCGATTGTGCATAATGAGCCAAGTTCCATTCTTCTCTAAAATGTGCAGCAGTAGTGTCTTTACCGAAGGTAGAATAATAATTATACACATTTTTAGCTTGATCCATTTGAAATTGCTCATCACCAGACATTCCGGCATCCAAACTCATGAGCGGCAGGGCAATAAAAGTAATTGCCAATAAACCAAAGAACACCCATTTCCACCACTTTGCTTCTTTATTTTCCAAAGAAAAAGCAACATTTTGTACAGGTTCATCTTGTGTTGTTTGATAATGTTTTTTCATTGTATTTCAGTTTGATAATAAAATCTCGTTTTAATTTTTACATCAGAAATTTACTTTCTTATTGATGATATATTCAGGACGCCCTTTTACTTCATCGAAAAGATTGCCAATATATTTTCCCAATACACCGATTGTGAGCAATTGTACGCCGCCAAAAAACACGATAAGCATGATGGTTGAAGTCCATCCTGAAACAGCACTTCCCAAAGAAAAAATCATGGAAATCAAAATCCAAAGCAAATACAAAACACCCAGAGCAATACATGTAAATCCAAGCGAAGTTGCCATATTTAATGGTTTTTTAGAAAAGTAAAACAAGCCAATCAATGCAAATTTTAACATTTTTTTAAGAGGATACTTTGTTTCACCAGCAAAACGCGCATCACGTTCATAATAGCAGGGGAGTTGTTTAAATCCCATCCAACTGATTAACCCACGAATATACTTGTTCGTTTCATCAAGTTGGTTAAATTGATCAATCACTTTACGGTCAATCAATCTGAAATCGCCTGTATCTAAAGGAAATTTTACATCAGACAGGCTATTCAACAAGCGATAGAATAATTTAGCTGTAAATAATTTAAACCAACTTTCCCCTTTTCGATTCTTACGAACTCCATATACTACATTGGCTTGCTCTTTTTTCATAATTTCAAGCATTTCAGCAATCACTTCCGGTGGGTCTTGCAAGTCGGAATCAATAATAACAGCCACATCTCCGGTACAATGATTAAGTCCTGCGGTTACAGCGCATTGATGACCGAAGTTACGGGAGAAGTCTAAGATTTTCACACAAATATCTTTTTCTGCAAGAGTTTGCAAAATAGCTTGTGTTTGATCTCTACTGCCGTCGTTAATGAAAATCAATTCATACTTGTGACAGAGCGACAACATAACTGTGGTCAAACGTTTGTATGTTTCAGTGATCACTAATTCTTCGTTATAGCAAGGGATAATAATGGATATAAACATGATATTAATGTATGATAATATTACTTTTTCTTTCTATTTGCCGTAGCATAAACTATATTACGTGCAAGGCAGATTAGCCATGAAGACATAAATGCGAGTTTTTTATCAAACCAAGATAGTCTGACAATATTTCTATCCATATAACTATTTACCCATGTATTGAATACTTTTGCTTGACGCCAGCGTTGATTTTTCACAGAGTCTGACGTTTCGATAATACGGTAATAAAAAAGAGGTTCTTTAATCACAAAAAGATTTCCCAGCATAAGCATTCGGCACCACAAATCCAAGTCTCCCACATATCCCAACTCCTTGGGCATACGCACCCCTTCAACTTTCTTTACCGTTTCATTCAGCAACAATGGACAGCCCGGTTCTCCAATGATATTCTGTCCTAAACGAATTGTTTTTTTCACAGCGTTAGTTCCTTTGTAAAATCCACCTTTACCCGGAAATCTTTTTTTGAAAAGTTTATCACCTTTGGCATTAATAATCCACTTGTCTGATGTTACCATGACAATATTTTTATCTTTATTTTCCATAAAAACAGCAACTTCTTTTTCGATGCAATCCGCGGCGTATAAATCATCAGCGCACTGAATTTTAACAAACATTCCTGTTGCCGACGAGAGTGCAATATTATAATTGTCCATCACTCCTTTATTTACTTCGTTTAGCACTAATCTAATTCTGGGGTCGGAATAAGTTTTTAATATATCTACTGTATTATCAGTGGATTTATCATCACAAATGATGATTTCTAAGTTTTGATAAGTTTGAGTTAAAATAGCATCTAAAGTTTCTTTAATAGTTGCTGATGCATTGTAACAAGGAATTACTACGCTAACTAAGAATTGTTGGTTATTTATGAGATTCATAACGAAAATGATTTAAAATTTTCTAATGCTTTTTCAACGATTTGATCCATATCATAATATTTATACTCTGCTAATCGTCCGCCAAAAATAATATGAGGAGATTCTTTAGTCAGTGCCTTGTATTGGCAGTACAGTTTATCGTTAACTTGATTATTGACGGGGTAAAATGGTTCATCGCCCTGCTGCCATGCAGAAGGGTATTCAAACGTTATAACGGTGTCTGGTTGAATACCAAATTCAAAATGTTTGTGTTCAATTATGCGTGTAAAGGGTGTGTCAATATCCGTGAAGTTAATGACAGCATTTCCCTGATAGTTT
>WQSU01000062.1 GCA_009787675.1 Lentimicrobiaceae bacterium | reverse complement strand
TTAAATATGAAAAACTTTTCCGTAGTCTTTTATTCAAAAATAAACGAAATAGTAAAAGTTTTAGACTTTAATGACTGTAAACCGTTGATTATCGAGCTTGATTGATAATACCAAATATTGTCTTTGTCTTGAATCCCTTGTTCGCTTTCTAACATATTGATTACACCAAACGACATTTTAAACTCAGCAGTGAATTTAAAATAGGTTGTATAGAAATCAAAGCCGAAGCCACCTTTCACTTGTACGTCATAAGGCTTAATAATGGGAAGAACTTCAGCTTTAGCCTCATCAATATTTGATACTTGTATCTTGTTGTTTCTGGCGCTCATCATATTCAAACTCACTTGTCCTCCTGCAAGTGCATAAAAACGAACATTATGCATACGCGAAGATTTAAACTTGATGAGTAAAGGGAGATTGATATAATGGCATTCTATTTTTCGTAAAACCAAATCAGTATATAGTGTACTTTTCCGGTACAGGGTGCCTACCTCATCAGCAAATTTGTAATAAAGGTCAATATCATGCGCAATGGAGAATCCGGGAATAAAACGCAAGTCGAAATATTGACCTAATCTCATATTGGCGACAATTCCCACATTAAATGCAGGTTGAGGTTTGGAATAGATCTCCAACAGTCTATTGTCGGAACCACTCATCAGGTTGGCATAGTCGGTTTGAGTTTTCAGGTTTGCATCCACAATGTCTATCCCCAAAGAGAAACCGAAGTGAAAACGTTCCATGTCGTAAGCTTCTAAATTAGGCACGCCAAAACGAAGTATTTGTGCAAACAAAGGGCTACAAAACAAAAAAACTAACATTACAAAGAGGATGCTTCTGCGCATTATACTTTTTTTCGATGGAGTAATGTAACGCAAATAACAGGGTAATATTATTATTTATCATGCTTCTCTTTGAAAAGCCGTACTCCCTCATCCAAAAACTTCAAATAGTTTTCCACATTTAATTCATAATAAGTAGGTCCTGCTAAAACGGAGCCGTCCAAATCTACAATAAGGTAACAGGGTTGCGAATTTTCTTTGTAACGATTGTGAGCATAAAACATGGCTTTTTTGCCCAACATGGAAATCGGTTCGCCATTGTTGTCCAAAATTTGGTCTTCAGTATCTAATTTTATTACTTTATCATCAACATATTGTGCTACAACTACAAAATCTTGGGCAAATTTGGCACGTACTCGAGAGTCTTCCCATACGGCACTTTCTACATTACGACAGTTTACGCAGCCATGTCCTGTAAAGTCAATGAAAACAGGACGTTGTGTTTTTTTAGCCACGTGCATGGCTTGATCTAAATCGAAGTATCCAAAAATGCCGTGCGGCAAATGCAGTTTGTCGGCATATCGCGGCGCTTCCCAATCGGATGTATTGCTGAAAGCACCTGAAAACGAGGCGGTTTCTTCGCGCACGATTTTGCTAATGTCAAAGTCTTGAGTAGGCATGGGAGGTAACCAACCGGAGATGGCTTTCAATGGGGCGCCGAACATGCCGGGGATGAGATACACCACGAATGTAAACGTAAAAATGGATAAGATATAGCGAAACCAGCTTTTTTGTACCGGCATCTCATCATCGTGCGGAAAGCGCAGTTTTCCAATAAGATAGAGTCCCATCATGGAGAAAATGACAATCCAGAATGCTAAATAGACTTCGCGGTCAAGAATGCCCCATCCATAAGTTTGGTCGGGTACATTCAAAAATTTTAATGCAAACGCCAATTCCACAAATGCCAAAATCACTTTCATCGTATTCATCCATCCGCCCGATTTGGGCATGGTTTTCAACATACCGGGGAAGAAGGCGAACAGCGTGAACGGCACAGCAATTCCAAGCGAAAAGCCCAACATTCCGATGATCGGCTTTAAAAATGAACCACCCACAGAGTTAAGCGCCACCGCGCCCGCAATGGGCAACGTGCACGAAAAAGAAACCAACACTAACGTTAATGCCATGAAAAACACGCCAATAAGCCCGCCCGTGCTTTCCATTTTTGCCGATTTATTCACCCAACTACTGGGCAAAGCAATCTCGAAATAACCAAACAAAGAGATTGCAAAAACAACAAAAATGGCGGCAAAAATGATATTGGGAATCCAATGCGTACTTACAATATTGGCAAAATCAGGACCGAAAATTACCGACAACAAAATGCCCAGCAGCAAGAAAATAATCACAATAGAGATTCCAAAAAAAAGCGCATACAGTTTTGCCTTTTTTTTCATTTTCAAAAAATAGGAAATGGTCATGGGAATCATGGGGAAGACGCAAGGCATGAGCAAACCTACCAAGCCGCCCAAAAAGGCAGCTAAGAAAAAACGGAGCATAGAGGCTTCTGCCCCCTGATCGTTTGTGTCGGTTAAAGACTCACCCTGAGCAAGTTCCACTACCTTCACTTCCTCTTCAACAAAATCTTCATTTGCAGGTTCAGTATTAAGTGATTCAAATCCTGAAACAGCAAAAACAAAACTCTGGTCAATGGCAACGCAGCGCCCATCAATGCAGGCTTGTCCGGTAAGTTCGCCTTTGATATTAAAAGGCTCGTTTGTAAATACTTGTATCTTTTGTTTTAAGGTAACTTTTTTATCAAAATAGAGTGAAGTATCTTGAAACACAGGATCGTAGTGCACAATGGCTTTAGGCTCCCAAACTTTGCCTATCCGTTTGTATTGCGGCGAGGCTTTAAAATCAAAGCTCATAGGAATTTCCATTCCCGTGTGATTTTGCGAATAAAGGTGCCATTTGTCTTTGATAGTGGCAATAAATTGCAATTCTGCAACCGAATCGTTGATTTTTTCAGTTTTGAAATCCCACTTAACGGGCATCTCCATTCCTCCTTGGGAAAAGAGGTTAGTGGTTGATACTAAAAGAAAAAGGATGAGGAAGAAAAGATTTTTTTTCATAGAATGAGTATTATTTAAGATAGGACGGCAAAAATAAAAAAAATGATTAGCTATACTTTTTATTAAATAGATGGTTACAAATGAGAAAAACATATTTTTGTTGTTTTCACCCAATTACCATCTCTACTTTTTCCATCAATTCCATCTCCCGCGCTGTTGCCTTCTCTATATAGCCTTTGGCTTTTGCCACCATCTCTTCTGCAAATACTTTGTCTTCCAAGCCTGCGGCGTTGATGCGCACGTTCAAGTAGGCGCCTGCCACTGCGGCTTTGGCGCAGAGCACACCCACGCCGGCATCGGTAACGGAGTTGGGGTTTCCTTGGGCAATCATCGCCTCGCAAAGGTCGAACACTTCATAAGCGCGTTGCACAGTTTTATACGGAATCTCTATGGCGTATTTGGTGGCTTCTTCCATCGCCTTTTTGCGGGCGGCTTTCTCTTCGTTGGTGCCTTTGGGCATTCCCATGGCGTTCATAATCAAATTGAAAGAGTGGGTGTCTTCATCCACTAACCAAAGCAGTTCATCTTTCAGTTTTTGTCCTTGAACGGCATAGTTGGAAAACTCTTCCCAGCGCTCGTCCCAACCGGGTTTGTGGGAAGACAGATTTGCTACCATGGCGCCCAGCGCCGCACCCAGTGCGCCCATGTAAGCGGCAATAGAGCCGCCGCCGGGTGCAGGACTTTCGGAAGCTGTTTCATTAGCAAAACCCGCACACGTCATATCCATCAATTTTTTGGAAGACTGTTCTTTTTCTAACAAATATTCTATCACTTTCTCAGCAGGGTCAAACGGTTTCAGGTCATCTAATCCCATAGATTTCACTGCTATTTTCATCACCTCTTTTTCGTCAATGCCCAAAGAGCGTTGTTGTTTTTTCAGAAAATAGTAGCCCGCGTCTATCAATGCTTTTTTGGGGATTAGTCCAACGATTTCTGCGCCGGTAACACGGATGCCGCGTTGTTCTGCTTTTTGGCGCACTTCTTCAAAAGCCACGTGCAGCGGCGTAGCAAAGGCATTGGTAATATTCATGGAAACTTGTGCAATACCGTATTCCTCAATGAACCAGCCAATTGCCTTTGTGCCCTTGAGGGTTCCCGGAATCATAATGTTGTTTCCCTGCTCATCTTTCATAATTTTTCCGGTGATGGGGTTGCCTTCCCTTTTAGGGCGTCCCAACTCGCGTACATCAAACGCTATGGCGTTGGCGCGGCGCGTGGAGGTGGTGTTCAAATTATAATTAACCGCGATTAGAAAATCGCGAGCGCTGATGGCAGTTGCACCACTTTTCGCTACTAATTCCGTAAAATGAGCGGGACCAAAATCGGGCTTCCATTCCGGATTCACCAACTTGTCTTTCAATCCCTCATACTCGCCACGACGGCAATTTGCCAAGTTTCTGCGTTTTTCTTCAAATGCTGCATTCTCATAACAATAGATGGGAATAGCCAGCTCCTCGCCTACTCTTTTGGCTAATTTGCGAGCCAATTCTGCCGTTTCTTCCATCGTGATGTTAGCAACAGGAACCAAGGGGCACACATCGGTTGCCCCAAAACGCGGGTGGTCGCCGTGATGTTGACGCATATCAATCAGCTCCTGCGCCTTCATAATCACTTGAAAAGCCGTTGCCACCACTTCGTTGGGTGTACCCACGAAAGTAACTACGGTTCTGTTAGTAGAATACCCCGGATCAACATCCAAAAGTTTCACCCCTTCCGATTTTTCAATAACATCGGTTATCTGTTTGATAATCTCCAAATTACGTCCCTCGCTAAAATTGGGAACACATTCTATTAATTGTTTCATTATTAAAAAAATTTAAAGCGGCAAAGAAACAAATATATTTTATTTTCTCTTAATTTTCTATCTTCAACACATAATTCATAATTTTTATTAAAACTTAAATTTCTAAAATAGAAAAAGCTGAATCATATAAAATGTTTATTTTTAATGTGTTAAACAAAATAATAAACAACTAATAGATGCACTATAAAAGCACAAAAACATTACTGTTAACAAAAATTTTAATGCGTTTGCTCTAATCAACCCACCTTCCCGCTCTATAATTCCTATATTTTTACCGCACAATTTTTAAAAAGCAATTCATGGGAAACATCGTAGCTTTAGTAGGTACTCCAAACGTTGGAAAATCAACACTTTTTAACAGGTTAACACAAACCCGCGAAGCCATTGTGGATGCTGTTGCGGGCGTTACTCGCGACAGAAATTATGGCAAATCGGACTGGAACGGCTACGAATTTTCTGTGATTGACACAGGCGGATATGTAGTTGGCTCTGACGATATTTTTGAAACCGAAATCCGCAAACAGGTGGCATTGGCATTGGAGGAAGCTGATGTGATTATCTTTATGGTAGATGGACGCGAAGGCTTAACCCCACTAGATGAAGATGTTGCCAAAATGTTAAGAAAATCGAAAAAACCATTCTATTTGGCTGTAAACAAAATTGACAGTCCTACTAATTTTTTAGACCACACCGAGTTTTATGCCCTTGGCTTTGAGCATATTTTCCCTATTTCAGCAGTATCCGGAAGCGGCACAGGAGAACTTTTGGATGAGGTAGTAAAACACTTTTCAAAAGAGGAAGAACATTATGATGAAGAACTGCCGAGAATAACGATTGTGGGTAAACCTAATGTGGGTAAATCGTCCATTATCAATACGTTTTTGGGAAAAGAACAAAACATTGTTACGCCGCTTGCCGGCACCACCCGCGATTCGATTTACACGCGCTTCAACAGTTTTGGATTCGATTTTTATTTGGTGGACACAGCAGGGTTGCGCAAAAAGAAAAAAGTAGAAGAAAACTTAGAGTTTTACTCCGTCATGCGTGCCGTTCGCGCCATTGAAAACAGCGACGTGTGCATCCTTATGTGCGATGCTTCAGAGGGTTTTGAGGCGCAGGATATTTCCATTTACGGGCTGGCGGCACGAAACAGAAAAGGCCTTGTGGTGGTAATGAACAAATGGGATTTGGTGGAAAAAGACCAAAAAACGCACAAAGAATACGAAGATTTAGTCAAAAAACGACTTGCGCCCTTTAACGATGTGCCGATTGTTTTTACTTCGGTAATCAACAAACAGCGCATTTTTAAAGTGTTGGAAACAGCGGTTGCCGTGTATAACAACAAACAGCGCCGAATCTCTACCTCGGAACTGAACGACGTGATGTTGCCCATTATTAAAAACCAGCCCCCGCCGGTAGTTAAAGATAAAATGGTGAAAATCAAATTTGTAACGCAACTTCCTACGGCTTTTCCTGCTTTTGCATTTTTTTGCAACCTGCCCCAATATGTGCGGGAAGATTATAAACGCTTCTTAGAAAACAGAATACGGGAACACTGGGATTTTTCGGGCGTGCCGATTGAGATCTTTTTTAGGAAAAAATAAGACTGTCTGAAAAAATAAAAGAGTATTTTAATCTTTAATACAACGCACAGAAAGTCCATTCCGTTGGTCGAAATAACCGATATAAAGACTATTACTCGAATTGTATAAATATCCCCCTTGTTGATAAAAATAAGTGTCGGCTGTAGTGCTCCAAAAACATGCTTGGTTTCCTAAACTATTATCATAAGATCCGTAATATCCGGCAGGAAGTGCAGAAAAACCGCTTTCATTACTCCCATTGCCATCCGGTATTCCCCAGTATCCACTCCAACCATGATCTGTTTTCATTTTATAACCTGCAATATTTTCACCTCCCAGCGCATTCGCAAGAATTGTCAATTCACCGCTGGAAGGGACATGCCAACCCTCTGGGCATAAATTGTTGGTGTTTACTGCAAAAGCGTTATAGAGCGCTCCATAGATGGCAGCATTGCTTATGTCATTATTATAATAATACATTGATCCGGTGGTATCATACCAATCATCAATACCAATAGGGATATCTTCCCCTGTTTTGTATTTAGTAGTTTTCAGGTTTTCTTTCATCCAGCATTGGCTACCAATTTGTACTGTATTGTAAGTGTTTCCATCTATATCTGTAAATTCAGGAATATCCGGACAGGGTTTGGGAGTACTAAACCACTGTGCATATAATACTATGTTAGTAACCACCTCAATTTTTTCCTGATCACGGTAGCGATCTCCAGAACCGTCAGTTTTTGAATTCCAACAAAAAAAAGTATGATCAATATATGTAAAAGCATTAGCAGTTAGTGGTTGGCTTTCAAATCCGGTAAAGAGTTGTTGCGCCATAGTTCCTGTACCACCATTGGCATTAAAAGTAACAAAGCACGTGCCTTTAAATGGAATCCACTGTGCATATAATACCATTTGTTCCGATACTTCAATCATCTCCCTATCTCTATATGTTTTTCCGGTTCCATCAGGTGTAGTATTCCAATTATGAAAGGTAAAACCTTTGTAATTAAAAGTATTTGCAATAAGAGATTGCGCGACTTTTTCTGTAAAATTTTGTGTAATAATAGTACCATCGCCACCATTGGGATCAAAAGTTACCGTAAATTCATCTCTTTTACAACTTGTGAAAAAGAAAAAATAAGCAAACAAAACGATGCAAAAAAGATATATTTTTTTCATAAAAAATTAAATATTAATAAAATTCAATGCTTATCATGCCAAAAAACAGTATATGTTTTTTATTAAAACCTCCACCCTAACCGAATCATAGGGTTACATTTGAAAGCAAGTCTGCCTTCCACTATCTTATCATCGAAAATTTCATCAATTGGAGTTTCAGTTTTTATAGTTTGATTATAAGTTTTTGTCTCAGAAAAACTATTACCTTTTACAGAACTTTTCAAAGCCCATGAGTGGACATATCCTAAACTTATTTCTGCACCCAAATAGAGTCCCTTGTAGATATATACATCAAATCCTGTCAGGGCATTAATTCCAAAAAACATTATTCCTGTTTGATCATAGTAACATCCCCAAGAATCGCATGAATAGGAGCAGTTTTTTGTTTTTATTGTAGATATTGTTGTTATTTCTTGATTTAAATAAAAAAGACCATCATACCCATTTTTTTCATATACCAAAACCTTTTTGTTCAAATCAGCTGTGCTTTGGGTTATTTTAAATCCCAAAAACAATTCACCTCCAACGTAGAGCGACAAACGTTCCCATTTACCAAAATGATATTCAATTCCGGGAGCAAACGAAAATTCGGTATAGTTACTTTTGCCTATATTCTTTCCAGTTGTAACTCTTTTATAATAGTATTCATCTGAAATATTGTCAAGATTTTCATTGATCTTATTGTGACCAAAATCTAATCCAATATTGGCGCGTAATGCTAATTTGTTACTGAAAGCATAACGTAAACGCAGTGCAGGCATTGTAAAAGAACCGAAAGATAAACTTTCATTATCAATGTTAGAAATGATGCCGAAAGGAGAAAAATTTAGCTCAGTGGTAACACTACCTTTTTCCAGTTTATATGGAGATTTAGTAGCATTATTTTCTGAAGATTCCTGTTGAGCCATTGTGCCAACCGTAATTATTACTGCAAAAAGAAGGAGAAAAAATTTTTTCATGATAATAAATTTAATGTAACTAATTTTTGCATTAACGAATTCGATGTGTCTTTTATTTCAAATAGTTTCTGTTTTGAGAAAAAACTTTGGAAATAGCCAAGAGTAAATAAACTCTATTTCCAACCAATGTTATTTTTGCGATTTGGGTCAGAATTATAATGATTTTGCCCTGAAAAATAAAACGCAAATAGTGAATGAACGTTGTTTTTTATACTTTCGCCGGTAATTTTATTAACTTCATGTCTGCAAAAGGAGTGGACGTAAAACAGATTTTTATGACAAAAAAAACAATTTTTAACGGAATCTTGATTGCACTTGTGTTAACATTTTGTGCTTCATTTAATTCATGCCAAAAAGAGGGTGTGTATGACCCCAAACAAAAAATCAGTAAAATTTATACTGATGTAAACTATTCTGAAGATGAGGTTTATCCAAAACAATTGGTTCAAGAATGGACTTGGAATGGAAACAAACTGGATAAAGTTGATTCCTATGGCATCTCTTTTAGTTGGGAAGATGATAATTTGGTTGTTGGATCTGAAATTTATGCTACCGACCATTATTTTTATGAAAAAAATCGAGTAGTAAAAATTGAACATGAGGACATTGAAGAACATGAAAAATCTTACACGAAGTTTTCCTATGATGGATCAAAATATAAAAAAATGGAACTCCTTGATAATAACCAGAACCTTGTGTCATCAACAGATTTTCAATACCAAAATGGCAAAATCTCCACTATGACTACAGGGCTGAAAATGGATATTGGTCTATACAAAAATTTAGAAATAAGACTTTTATCTACTATGTTACCCAAGGAATACGTTCCGGTAATTGCTAAGAAACTAAAAGAATATCGACAATCAAAAAGTGAAACGTCGATCAATCTCATTGTGAATTATACTTATAATGGAGACAATGTTAAAGAGATCGGCGTTGATGTAGAGGTTTTCGGCACGAAAACAAATATGCTTACTGCACTGTATGTTGCATACGATAACAAACAAAATCCTTTGTATCACAAAATGGATATTAACGGTCTTGCAGCATTATCATCGTTTGGAATAATGATTGTTACATCAAAAAACAATCCTTTAGAAGTACAGTCTACATCTAAACTAATTTCTGAAGCAACAGGGTCAACAACTTATTCGTATCCTTCTTACTTTAAAGATTTTCCTTTGGAAGTCATAGAAAAATCTACTTTCGGGGAGTTCTCAATAAAAACAAAACTATATTACGAGTATAAATAAAGAGGTATCTATCCTTCTGAAAGTGTAAAAACAATATTTCATCAAAATGTTGTTAAAAGATACCTTTTTCAGAAAAAAATACAATACCGAATAAATCCTATTTTCGCCGCCAAAAAATATTCTATGGCAAAAGACTTCACAACTCAAGAAGAAGATTATTCAAAATGGTATAACGACATCGTTAAGAAAGCCGATTTGGCGGAGAACTCTGCAGTGCGCGGTTGCATGGTGATAAAACCTTATGGCTATGCCATTTGGGAAAACATGCACGCGGCATTAGACAAGATGTTTAAAGATACAGGACACGTGAATGCCTACTTTCCGCTGTTTATTCCCAAATCGTTTTTGTGCAGGGAAGCCGACCACGTGGAGGGCTTTGCGAAAGAGTGCGCCGTAATTACGCACTACCGACTGAAAAACGACCCCAACGGTGGCGTGATGGTGGACCCAGAAGCTAAATTAGAAGAGGAACTTATTGTGCGCCCCACTTCAGAAACGATTATTTGGGATACCTATAAAAACTGGATACAGTCGTACCGCGATTTACCGATTTTGTGCAACCAGTGGGCAAACGTTGTGCGCTGGGAAATGCGCACCCGCCTCTTTCTGCGCACCGCCGAGTTTTTGTGGCAAGAGGGACACACC
>WQSU01000061.1 GCA_009787675.1 Lentimicrobiaceae bacterium | reverse complement strand
TTCTATAAACCAAGACACCCAATAATGCAGTATTAAAAACATTAATCCTAAGAGTTTCTGATAATTATTTTTTTTGACTCAAAAAACCGCACAAAACAGGAGAATTTTATCTAACTGTAAATCATGTGCTTAAAAAAGAAAACCGTCGAAGTCAGGAAGCTTGGTAAACCAAATAACACTTTGGTTATTTGGTTTTTTGTATTAAATACGCCAACTTAATGAAAATTGGTATTGCGGGAAATAAGAGATAAAAAACTTCAATGCAAAGTAAAGCAGATATTGGGCGAATATGTCAGTTGGCTGATTATCAAGATTTTAATTATCCAAGCTTGGTTCTTCTTTAGTTAGCATTTTAAAAGAAATTGTAGTAACCTCTTTGGTTATCTGAATAATTTCATCGCTTTTCACACTCAAAATTACCTTACTTCCCAATGTACCGCCCAATGTAACGTCGTTACTCATGCACTCCAATATTTGAAATTTCACATAGAACTCTGCGTCTTCTTTCAAAGGTCTGGGGGGACATGCAATATAATCATCTCGATGATCGGTTATTTTTGCAGTAATCTCACCATTAGTTATTGTTTCCCAGCTCATAGTATTAGAATGATAGTTATCATTAATCAAACTTAGAGATGCAATATGTCCGGCATATTCCGCCGGAATATCTATAATTCTTAGTTTACGTTGCGGGTCACCTTTTTTGCAAGCGCTAAATGCCATTACAAAACCTGCGAAACAAAGTAGCGCAATGAAAGTGCATTTTAAATTTTTAAACCAAATCATTATAATACCCCTAATTTGTGTCGGGCGCAACTTATTGATGGGGACTCTGAAAAATTCTTTTTTGACATTTTGATTTTTCCAAAAAGCAAGAGTCCAAAAAAACTTTTCAGAAAAAATTCAAAAAGTTGGCGCGAAGATAATAAAATATTATTCCATTGATGAATTTTCTTGAAAACCCGGAAAAAGATTGGAGAAAAATACTCATTAAAGAGGCACAATATGATCTTTTCAACCCGTTTGACACAACCTAAAGGTAGGACTTACTTTTGAAAATCAACTATTTAATAAAATATACACGTTGAATTAAATGAAGAAGCCGAAAATTTAGATCTTCAGAACACAACCACTAACCACTAATCACTATAAAAGCCCTACACTTCGTTTCACAAATTCACTCAGTTTTTCACCGGTTAATAGATTTTGCGAAAGCATCGCCAAATCAACCAATTGTTTGGTGAGTGTGGTTTGTTTCTCCGTATCGGTTTCGTGCAAAAGTTTGTTTGCTAACTCGTGGTTCCCATTGACAACCAACGTGTAATGGTCGAATGAGGAGTAGAAACTCTTTTGCCCCGACAGTTTCTCCATATCTTGATAGCGGCGCATAAATTCGTTTCGGGTGAGCAGAATCGGCAAGTCGGTTTCGCTCAGAGATTCAATTTTTACCATAAACTTCTCTTTTTCAACGGAATTGTTGAATATTTCTTGCAGTTGTTTGGTTTCTTCTTCCGAGAGTTTAGAAACTTGCACTTCCTCTTTGGCAATCAACTTGTCTATAATGTCAGCGTCAACGCGGGTAAAGCGCGTTTTCTCCAATTTTTGTTCCAACATATTGATAAAGTGGGTGTCTAAAAACCCGTCAAAACACAACACATCGTAACCACGCTCTTTTGCCGCATTGATGTAAACGTGTTGCGCGTCCACATCCGCCGCATACAAATAGATGAGAGTGTCCTCTTTATCCTTTTGCAACGCTTCTACATGGGTTTTATATTCATCGAAAGTAAAATACTTATTGTCTATATTTTTTAATAAATAGAAAGATTTGGCGCGGTCATAAAATTTCTCGTCGGTAACGGCGCCGTATTGGATAAACACCTTAATATCATCCCATTTCTGTTCAAAATCTTCGCGGTTATTTTTAAACATCTCCTCCAATTTGTCGGCTACCTTTTTGGTGATATGGGTTGATATCTTCTTCACCGCGGCATCCGATTGCAGGTAGGAGCGCGACACATTCAGCGGGATGTCGGGCGAATCAATCACGCCATGCAACAATTGCATAAATTCGGGGATGATGCCCTCCAATTGATCTGTTATAAACACTTGGTTGCAATAAAGTTGCACTTTGTTTTTTTGCATTTCCAATTGATTTTTTACTTTTGGGAAATAGAGCACGCCGGTGAGATTGAACGGATAATCCACATTCAAATGAATTTGGAACAGCGGTTCTTCAAAACTCATCGGGTAAAGTTCGCGATAGAACTTTAGATAGTCTTCTTGAGTTAAACCACTGGGCGTTTGTTTCCACAACGGATTGGTATTGTTGATGATGCGGGGTCGCTCCAGCTCCACCGATTTCTCTTCACCTTCAGGTGTTTCCCAATATTTTTCGTTTCCGCAACGGATAGCCACCGGCAAAAAGCGACAATACTTATTGAGCAAAGCTATAATCTTTTGTTCATCCAAAAACTGTTCGTCTTCATCAGAGATGTGCAGGATGATTTCGGTGCCGCGCTCTGTTTTATCGTGGCGTTCCATTTTATATTGTGGGGAACCGTCGCACACCCAACGCACGGCAGATTCCTCCGCAACATACGATTTAGTGATGATTTCCACCTCTTTAGACACCATAAAGGCTGAATAGAAGCCCAATCCAAAGTGCCCGATGATGTTGGCAGCATCTGTTCCTTTATATTTTTCAAGAAATTCCTCAGCGCTCGAAAAAGCAATCTGGTTGATATACTTAACCACCTCATCTTCAGTCATCCCAATTCCTTTGTCTATTACACGAAGGGTTTTATCATTCTTATTCACAACCACTTCAATAGTGATATCGCCTAACTCAATGGGCACCACGCCCGATTTTACCAAATGGGTTAACTTCTGTGTGGCATCCACTGCATTGGAAATCAACTCCCTAAGAAAAATATCATGATCGGAGTATAAGAATTTTTTAATAATAGGGAAAATGTTTTCGGTTTTTACGTTAATTTTTCCGGATTTCATATAAGTAAGTTTAAGGTTTAATATTTAATGTTTAAAGTGGATAGGTTTATAGGTGGATAGGTGTAATCGTTTCGCGCTTTCTCCTTTTTGCTTTTTCCTTTTTGCGCGCCATACTTTACAAAAACCGTGCCAACAAAAACTTCAAAAAAACTATGTAAGTTTTTTCAGCTTAATAAAACGGATTCCTCAAAGTAGTATATTTACCACAAAACAGCAATGCTTTTTTTTGCTACAGTTTTACGTTAATTGTATTTTTTCTTTTTGAATATATGTTTCTCTTTATTTCTGACAATTCCAAATCATAAAAACGCAAATCATCGTATAGATAATATTGGGTACCCAAGTGCCTAAAGCGGGCGAGAAGCCTCCGTATATCGAGAAAACAGTGGAAATTTGTTGCAGAAAAACAAAAATGAAAACCAAAGCAATTCCAAAAAAAAGATGCACCCCAATGCCGCGTCGGTTTTTTCGAAAGGCAATGCTTAGTCCTAACAGTGTCATGATAATAGTACCCAGCGAATTGGCAATCCTTTTATGGGCTTGGATGATGTAAAATTTAGACATTCCTCCCCCTTTTTCCTTATCGTTGCGTATATATTGCAAAATTTCTCCAAAAGTCATTGTTTCACAAACTTTTTCATCTTGCGACAAATCCAACGGGGTAATATTAAACAGGGTATCCATAGAAGCGCCAGTAGTAATTTTTTCACCAGCGTGGGTTGTGATTCGTTTAGTATAGTTGTTTAATTTCCAGATATTTAAAGAATCATTAAAAATAATTTCTTGAGCGGTTATCCTATATTTTACAAAAGCGTCTCCCAATTCATCATAAGAGAACATATACCCTTTGTGATCTTTTACATTCCAGCGATCTATGTAAATATAAGTATTGGCAGAGTTTCGGATATGGAAGTTGGTAGTAGTCTTCGTGTAGCGCGACATAGACTGGCTCTTAAAGGTTTCAAATCTGAGCGTTGCTCTTGGAACAATTACATTCGACATCAACACGGCAAGCAGGGCAATACATAGAGCGCCCGCCAAATAGGGCACAAGCAAACGATAAAAATTCACTCCGCCGCTTAAAATGGCTATGATTTCATTATTTGAAGATAGTTTGGAAGTAAACCAAATGGTACTGATGAAAGTAAAGAGAGGGATAAAAAGATTGAAAAAACTGGGAATCCAATTCAGATAATATTTAAAAATTACATCCACCCAAGAAATCTTATAATCCATAAATCGAGATACATTTTCTGAGAAATCGAACACCACAATAATCGCCATAAAGAGAATAAGCGCATAAAAAAATGCACTTAAAAATTTTGTAAAAATGTAACGATCAATAACTTGCACAATTTTTTTATAAAAGTGTTTGCAAAAATAGGATTTTCTACTATTTTTGCACGTTTATTTATTAAAAATGGAAGAAAAAAATAAGCCCTCTAAACGTGCCGAACGAAACGCTAAATCGATAAAGGTTGCCGTTTTTTGTATTTTGGCAATCCTCATTCTTTATCTTGGCGCCAATTTTCTGAAAGGGGTGGATGCTTTTAGTAAAAAAGAGTTCTATTATTCTGTGTATGAAAACAGTGGAGGACTTTATTCAGGCGCTATTGTCTATTTGCAAGGCTATCCGATTGGAAAAGTTACCAAAGTAAAACTTATTAACCACGCTCCTGTGAAAATCTTGGCAGAATATATTCTTAACGAAGGAATTAGATTACCAAAAGATTCACGTTTCGATGTTACCTCAAGAGATATGTTAGGCGGAATTATTGTGCGTTTGGAACTTGGATCTGACTCGCAGTTTGCCAATCCCGGCGATACCCTCGTCTGTGGGCTGATTCCTCAACTTACTGATGGTATTGAGTCAATGAAAGATCAAATAATCAATATTTTAGCTTCTGTTGATACGATTGCTGTTTCGTTTAAAGATGTGCTGTCACACAAAGAGGGCGCCGAAAAACTTGCGCAATCGTTGAAAAATATAGAATCTATTACTGCTTCATTAGACAATATATTAGCAGCAAACAAAACCAAATTTGGAAAGATTGTAACCGAAATCTCAGCATTCTCTGAAACACTCACTGAAATTTCTCCCGATTTAAAAAATGTAGTTGCCAATTTTGACCAGATTGTCGACTCGCTTGCCAAAGCCCATGTGGCAGAAGTAATTGTTAACACCAATAATACCATTATTCAAGTGGAAGAATTTGTACGGAAAATAAACTCCGGAAACGGCGATGTGGCGAAGTTAGTAAATGAAGATGAACTCTATACAAAACTCGGAAGTACTCTGCAAAGTTTGGATGAACTCATTATTGATATCAAAAGCAACCCAAAAAGATACATTAACGTTACCGTTTTTGGGAAAAAAGAAAAAAATAAATAACTATTAATTACATATTTTAACAAAATAAATTTCTACTATGGGAAGAGCATTTGAATTTAGAAAAGAACGCAAATTTAAACGTTGGGGCAACATGGCAAAAGTGTTTACCCGACTTGGGCGTGAAATCACAATGGCTGCGAAAACGGGCGGATCTGACCCAAATACTAACGCAAAGTTAAGGTTGCTCATTCAAAACGCACGTGCAGAAAACATGCCGAAAGACAACGTGGAACGCGCCATAAAGAGAGCTTTTGAAAAAGATACTTCCGAATATAAGGAGGTGATTTTTGAGGGCTATGCCCCTCACGGGGTGGCTGTTTTAATTGAAGCGGCTACCGATAACAACCAACGAACAGTGGCTAATATCAGAAGCTATTTCAATAAATTCAACGGAACATTAGGCACGCAGGGAATGCTTGATTTTATCTTTGATAGAAAATGTCGCTTCACTGTGGCTAAAAAAGAGGGTACAGATTTGGAAGAATTGGAGTTGGAACTTATTGACTTCGACGCTGATGAGATATTTGAAGAGGATGATACTATCTTAATCTACGCAGAATTTGCCAGTTTTGGTCCTCTGCAAAAACATTTGGAAGAAAATGGATTTGAAATCAAGGAATTTAAGTTTGAAAGGCTTCCCAATGATATGAAAGCCCTTTCCGAAGACCAAAAAGCAGAAGTAGAAAAACTGCTTGAACGCATTGAAGAAGACGATGATGTTACGAATGTTTTTCATAATATGATGTAACCATGCAGAAGACGCATGTTTCAGCATTATAAATGATCATACATTCAGGATAATTATTAATTTCTAATATATAATGAAAACAGGAATTATACCTGCACGCTATGCTTCTACACGCTTTCCAGGAAAGCCACTGACGCTTATTCATAACAAACCCATGATTCAACATGTTTATGAACGATCTAAAGAGGCTGATTTAGACGAGCTTTATGTAGCAACAGATGATGATAGAATTAAAAAAACTGTGGAAAATTTTGGCGGAAAAGTGATTATGACTGATGCGCAACACGCTTCCGGTACCGACCGCTGCGCCGAAGCCGCAAGAATCCTTAACCTTGCCCCCACCGACTTTATCATCAACATTCAAGGCGATGAACCTTTTATTAGAAAAGATGAGATAAATCTGTTAAGCCATCTCATTGAAAATCAAAAAATTCAAATTGCCACTTTAGCTAAACCTATTACTACGATAGAAGAATTGAATAATCCGAACAAAGTAAAAGTTGTGTTTACAGCCTCAAACAGAGCGCTTTATTTCTCCCGTTCCCCCATCCCCCACATCTCTCATTCCTCACCTCTTACCTCACACAAGCATATTGGTATCTACGCCTACCGAAATGATATATTACAAAAAATCACACAATTGCAAGTTTCTAAACTTGAGGAAATAGAAAAATTGGAGCAGTTGCGTTGGATAGAAAACGATTTCACTATACATCTTCAAATTTGTCATTATGAAAGCATGGCGATAGATACTCCAGAGGACTTACTCAATGGACAATTGATAATTAATAATTGAAGAAATGATTTACAACACATTAATCCGAACGCTTTTAGAAAACAATTCTGTAACCATTTCAGGATTTGGCACTTTCTGTGTAAAACAACTGGCTGCACAACTAAAAGGAGACATTATTTACCCGCCGCAAACCATTATAGAATTTGAATATCAGAAAAATATTGAGGATTTTAGCTTTGTTAATAAACTTTCACAATGGGAACAAATAAGAATTAACGAAGCGCAAGACAAAGTTTCCGAGTGGGTTGCATTAATTGAAACAGGGTTGGAACATAATAAAAGTGTATTTTTTGATGATTTTGGGACATTCTCAAAAGATCCATCAGGAAAGATTATTTTTCAAGGCATGATAAATGCACAATTAAATATTGAAAATGAAGGATTGGAACCCATTATTCTGCCACAAAAAAATCCTAATAAAAGAGAGCGAAATATGGCTGATCCTGTGAAAGATAAGCGAATTGTCCTTCATAAAAAAAATAGAAGACGCGACAGATTTTTGTTTCTATCTATTACGTTTGCCGCCATAGTGCTACTTTGTGTTTTATTTTTTAAAGATCAGGTACCTAATCTCTATCAAACTATTTCAACGAACATAAAAAATATAGGTAAAAATGAAAATATTGACAATAAAAATAATACATATATAAGCAAAATTGCTGAGGAGGAATCAGAGGTTATCAATGAAACAGAAAATAGTGTTACCTCTATTGCTACAGATTCTATTTCAGAAGAAGCTAATGTGATGTCATCTGACAATAAAGTAAATACACCGGTTTCATTATCTGCATCACAAGAATTGTATCTTTCTTATCAAAAAGGGCTTTATTATATTATTGCGGGAAGTTTTGTAACAGAAGAGAGCGCATTGCTTCATATTAATCAGAAAAAATTGGACAAATATCATGCGAAATTGATCGTTCATCCAGATAATCCACGCATACGTATTTGCATTGGAATATTTGATAATGAAGAAGATGCAATACAGAATGCAGTACAGACAGACAAAAATTACTGGGTATTGAAGTAGCTATTGAAAAAAGTATATTTTTGCACCCCCAAAAAAGAAAGTAAAAACCTTTATAAAAAGTTTGAAATGTCAAGAGTTTGCCAAATTACCGGAAAAAAAGCGATTGTAGGAAATCACGTTTCGCACTCTAATATTAAGTCAAAAAGAAGATTTAATCCGAATTTACATAACAAGAAATTTTATGTTCCCGAGTTAGGGGGCTGGGTCATGTTAAAAGTTTCCGCCAAAGGAATAAGAAATATCAACAAAAAAGGCGCATGGAATGCTATTGTTGATGCCAATAAAAAAGGTATTCTAAAATAATACTTTTTATTTTTCCATAATTTTTAGTTTTAAATGGGAAGAGGCTGCTCGCAAGGGTAGCCTCTTTTTCTACTATTTTGTAATAAAAATTTATCTTTGCTATAGTTATTTCAAAAAAAATTCTATTTTCGCCGCCCTAAATCAAAAAACTTAGAACATGAAAAAAGAGATCCATCCAAAAGAGTATAGAACTGTGGTTTTCAAAGATATGTCGAATGAGTATGCGTTCCTGAGCAAATCTACAGTAAACACAAAAGACACTATCGTTTGGGAAGACGGAAAAGAATATCCGCTTATAAAGCTCGAAATCTCCAATACATCGCATCCTTTCTTCACAGGAAAGATGAAGTTGGTTGACACCGCCGGTCGTGTGGATAAATTCCGCAGTAAATATGCAAAACATTTAGATAAGAAAAACTAAAAATTCCTAAATAGCGTTTAAATTGAGGCTTTTCAAAAATGAAAGGTCTCAATTTTTTATTTTATAAAACTATGAACATCATTTTATTCGACAACCAAACAAGAACTCATCTGCTTCCTTTCACATTCACACGCCCCCTGGCAGAAATCAGAATAGGGATCACTACGATTCGCGAAAAATGGGAGCGCATCCTTAAAACCCAAGCCTCTTTCTTTACACAGGATTATCTGGCGGAGCTTTTTCCTATTGCCATCACAAACGATAATCTCTTTATTGCCGGAAATCTTTTGCCCAACCAAGAGCTTGTCAACGCCATCAAAATGTTACAAACAGGCGAAGTTTTGAAAGACACTCAAAACAGTGTGCTGGCTTTGAGGGCGGGCAGTTTTGAAGAGTTTACCGATTTGGAAAACTTTAAAACGATAGTTTATGAACCTCCATTTGTTGCCATTCGTGCAAAACAGGATATTTTCAACTTAAATCATGAGGCATTGGTCAACGATTTTCATGAGTTGAAAAAAAGAAGAAGCAGTGCTGTTTTAAGCAATTCTAATACATTGATAGGAGATCCCAAGAATCTTTTTATTGAAGAAGGTGCAACAATTGAAGGCGCAATCATCAATTGCGAAACGGGACCTGTTTTTATTGGACAAAACGCGCAAGTTATGGAAGGTGTATGTATTCGCGGACCTTTTGCTTTGCTGGAAGGTGCCACCGTTAAAATGGGCGCCAAAATCTACGGCGCAACCACCATTGGACCGCATTGCAAAGTGGGTGGCGAACTGAACAACGTAGTGATGTTCGGTTATTCCAACAAGGCGCACGACGGTTTCCTCGGCAACGCCGTAATTGGCGAATGGTGCAACATTGGCGCCGGTAGCGATGCCTCAAACCTGAAAAACAACTATGACGAAGTAGCACAGTGGAATTACGCAACGCAGTTGTACGAAAATACAGGCTTGCAATTTTGCGGGCTCATGCTGGGCGACCACTCCAAGTGCGGCATTGGAAGCATGTTTAACACGGGCACGGTGGTTGGCGTAGCTTGCAATCTGTTTGGTTCAGACTTCCACCGCAGTTTTATCCCCTCTTTTTCTATGGGAAACCGCACCAAAGGCTACATCCAAAATGCGATTGAGAAGGTATTAGAATCGGAGCGAACAATGTTTTTGCGCAGAGGCATAGAAATGAGCGAAAGTTATTGTAGAATGCTTTTGTATTTAAGCAGGTTGAGGTAAAAAGTATGATAGTCAGGATAATTTACTTGCTACGGACAATAGAGATTTTTTAATCTTTCAATTTCTTGTTGCAGTTTTATTCTTTCTTGCTCACCTTTCGCTAAACCTTTCGCTAAACCTTCTGCTAAACCTTTTTCCATTCCTTTTTCCATTCCTTTCTCCATTCCTTTCTCCATTCCTTTCTCCATTCCTTTCTCCATTCCTTTCTCCATTCCTTTCTCCATTCCTTTTTCCATTCCTTTCTCCATTCCTTTCTCCATTCCTCTTTCCATTCCTCTTTCCATTCCTTTCTCCATTCCTTTCTCCATTCCTTTTTCCATTCCTTTTTCCATTCCTCTTTTTAAACCTTTTTTCAGACCTTTTTTCAGACCTTTTTCCAAACCTTCTGCCAAACCTTTGGCTAAACCATCACTTAATGCTGTGTCCACGCAATTTTTAAAATCTCTAGCGGTTTGAAAATT
>WQSU01000060.1 GCA_009787675.1 Lentimicrobiaceae bacterium | reverse complement strand
GCTGTTACCGTGTGCGGCAATAAGAACTTCTTTGTGAGTTTTCAGTTTTTCTTTAATATCGCTGTTCCAGAAGGGGAGAATGCGTTCCACCGTATCTATGAGGGCTTCAGTACCGGGCTTAGCACTGGCTTCCGTAAAAGATTGATAACGGGGATCGTGCACGGGGTGGCGCGGGTCTTCCAATGGAATTTCCGGGGGACGTACATCATAACTTCTTCTCCACAACTGCACTTGCTCTGTGCCAAATTTCTCCACCATCTCTTTTTTGTTCATCCCTTGCAGATTGCCGTAATGCTTTTCGTTGAGACGCCACGTTTTCTCTACGGGAATCCACAGTAAGCCCATCTCTTCCAGCACATAATTCAACGTTTTAATGGCGCGTGTCAATAGTGATGTATAAGCATATTTAAAGTCAAATCCGGCTTCTCTTAACCGTTTCCCTGCAGCTATAGCTTCAGTTACACCGCGTTCCGATAAATCTACATCAGTCCATCCGGTAAATAAATTTTGCTCATTCCAAGTACTTTGTCCATGGCGAATTAAAACTAATTTATACATAGCTCTTTCATTTAAAAATTAAAAACAAGTCGCGAAAGTAGAAAAAAAGACGAATAATATTATTTTTTCGTTCTTTGTTAATTATGTTAAAAAAAATAGTTTTTCTTACCTTTCTTTTTAACTCTTTGTATCAGACATCTTATTCACAAACGCCGGATACTTTAAGAGGAACACTACGCGAGGTGGAGGTTACCACAAAATATAACCCCGCCATTCCCATCATCAAGAAAACCATTCAAAACAGAAATAAAAATGGACAGTTTGCCAATGAGCATTTTACTTATACGGCGTACCAAAAAATGTGTTTTACAGGAGATATTGGCAGAGACAGTGTGTTGTTAAACAGGGTAATGCAAATGACTGACACGCTACACACTGACACCGCTTCATTTTCAAAAAAAGATTCGAATTTTTTAAAAACAGTTGAGTTTTTTGAGCGCCAGCATCTGTTTTTTATGGAGTCGGTTACTAAAAACTATTTTAAAAAACCTGCTAAAAATTATGAGAAAGTGATTGCGCATCGTACGGCTGGGCTTAAAGATCCGCTCGTTTCTATCTATTTGGCAAAACTGCAAACGGTGAACTTTTATCAAACCGATATGTTAGAGATTTTAGAATCTCCATACGTTAATCCTATCTCACAGAATGCTTTAACCATTTACGATTTTCGTTTGAAGGAAAAAATTGTTAGAGAAACAGATACGTTATTTGTCATCTCTTTTAAACCTCAAAAAAACGCTCATTTTAAATCGCTTGAAGGAACTATCTGGGTATCTTCTCAAAATTTTGCATTTACAAAAATTGAGGCAACTCAATTTGATAAAGAAATAGCCGATATGAAATTTTTCATCGTCCAAGAATATGAAAAACAACCGAATACAACCTATTTTTTAAAAGACATGAGTGTTCGGGTGAATTTTCGTAATGTTGGGGTGGGAGTTACGTCTGGTGGTGTATATGTAAGACCCATCATCTTTTCTGAAAAAAAGATTATGGATATAGATTATGAAACGCGCATCAAAAACAGTGAATTTGGATTTGCTGATATTGATGAAGATGTGGGAGATGACGCCGAACAAAAAAAAATCTTGGAAACCTATCGCCCCACTGCACTTACAGATAAAGAAACAAATTCGTTGCTTTTGGTAGATTCGCTGGGAGGAGAATATAAACTTGACAAAAAATTGGAATCGTTGAAGATATTGATAACAGGAAAGTTACCTGTTACTTTTTTGAATGTTGACCTTACCCAAATTCTCTATTTTAACAACACGGAAGCGGCGCGTTTGGGGATGGGCGTTTATACCAACGACAGGCTGAGCAAGATTGTGAATTTTGGAGGTTTTTTCGGTTACGGCTTCAGAGATAAAAAATGGAAATGGGGCGGCGAATTAGGATTTAACATCGTGCGTTCCAGAGAGTTTAAGGCTACTTTTTATTATTACTCCAATTTGATTGAAAACGGGAGAACCGACTTCTACAATAGAGATTACACGTTGTTTTCGGGAGAATTCTACCGTAGTTGGCTCTTTAAGCGGTTCTATCGGAGTCATGCTGTTGGCGCGGTGGTACAAAGTAAACTCACGCGTTGGCTAACAGGATATGTATCTGCTTTTTACAGTGATAACAAAACAGTTTTCAACTACTCTTTTCAAACACCATTTGTTGGTGAAACTCCCTCACCTTATTCTTTCCAAGATTTTTACGTAAAAGTGGGAGCGCGATTGTCATTTGGCGAGCGTTTTTGGGGCGCAGATAAATACTATTTTCACTCTATTTCACCCTATCCTGTTTTTATCATTCAGTATTCTAAAGGATTTAAAGGAGTGTTTAACAGCGGGTTCAACTACAATAGGGTTGATTTGAAGATGACTTACCGAAAGAATTGGAAGATTTTAGGCTTTACCAATCTCACGTTATTTGCCGGTTTTGTTGACCGGTCACTGCCCGCGCCACTACTGCTGAACCAACGCGCAGGTTTCTACCAAATTGGCTTGGATGGCGCCGACCACTATGGCACAATGCGCGCCGATGAGTTTCTATCCGATAAGTATGTAACACTTTTTATTCGCCATAATTTTGGCAGGATGACGCAGAACAAAAAGTTCTCTCCGCGCATCATCGTTTCTCAGGGAATGGGTTTCGGAGGATTAAAGAATCCGAATGCCCACATCGGCATAGATTTCAAAACCATGGAAAAAGGCTACTTCGAATCGGGCTTGATGATTGGTGACCTTTTGGTGATTAAGAGTGTGTTATCGTTCGGCGTAGGGGCATTTGTGCGCTATGGGGCGTATTATCTGTCCAAACCGCAACATAAAACCATTGATAACTTTGCGTTCAAGGTGTCTTTTCGTGTGCCGTTTGAGAGGTAGCATAACCAAATTTAACATATGAATATTTTGTTAAGGTGTCGGAGATGCGAAAGTTTAGGGGGGCTTTGAGGTTACTCTATTATTTCAAGTCTGCCTCAATCTGTTTAAATCTTTGTAAGAAATCAGCTTGTTTATTGATAAAGCCGCCAAAGAAATCAATAATGGTATAGTCATATCTACTTGTGCTTACAAATATATCTTTTTTGACCCTTTGTTGGAATGAATTATAAATCATATTGATATTATAACTTTTTTGCAATAAAAAGGTTTTTTATTGCTCTTTTTTTAGAAAAAAATACAATGTTCTTATTTTCAAATAAAAAAAATATTAACGTCATTTTGTTAATTCTTTCATATAAAAAACAGTATTAAATTAGTAACCAAAATTTATTTTAGCGCAAGCGATTTGACGCCTTTGCTTTATTGATATCTATTTGATTTTCAAACTTATTAACTAAACTTTATCTACAATTTTTTCGAAAAAGCAAAAAAAAACGTTTCGCAAAAAAAATTAGATTGTTGATATTGAAAATTTTAGGTTTATGAGTAATGAGATTTCGCTTTTAGAATTTGATGAAACCCCAATTTTAGTGAAAGAAGAAACCCCAAAAACGACCTCGTCTATAGTAGAAAATATTGTAGTGACACGGGAAATCAATTTGGAAGCCCTTACTACGCAGATTTCTGTCGCGCCACAGTCAGAGTTGTTGGAAAAAATCGGTTTCATGGAAATACCGGTAAAAACCTACACAAAAAAAGAGATCTTTGATGAGGTAGCTGACTATTTCGACGGTGATGAACTTGCTGCAGGCGTTTGGATTGATAAGTATTCATTGAAAAATGATAAAGGGGAACTGTTGGAAAAGAATCCCGATGAAATGCACCGCCGGTTGGCACGAGAGTTTGCACGTATTGAAAAGAAATATATCAATCCTCTTTCTGAAGAGAAAATTTATGAACTTTTTGAAAAATTTAAATATATTATTCCTCAAGGAAGCCCTATGGCAGGCATCGGAAATAATTACCAAATTGCTTCATTATCAAATTGTTTTGTTATTGGTAACGATGCTCGCTCCGACTCTTACGGCGGCATTATGAAAATGGATGAAGAACAGGTGCAGTTGATGAAACGCAGAGGCGGCGTAGGACACGACCTCTCCCACATTCGCCCTGCCGGTAGCCACGTGAAGAACTGCGCCCTCACCTCCACCGGCGTAGTACCCTTTATGGAAAGATATTCTAACTCTACCCGCGAAGTAGCCCAAGATGGACGCCGCGGCGCACTCATGCTCTCCATATCTGTGAAACACCCTGATGCTGAAAATTTTATTGATGCCAAGTTGACAGAAGGAAAAATTACCGGAGCCAACGTTTCTGTAAAAATTGACCACGAATTTATGGAAGCCGTAAAATCGGGAAGACCTTATATTCAACAATATCCTATAGATGCTCCAAATCCTAAAATAAAAAAAGAGGTTGATGCTAAAAAATTATGGGATAAAATTATTTTCAATGCATGGAAGTCTGCCGAACCGGGCGTGTTGTTCTGGGATACCATTCATCGCGAAGCAATCCCAGACTGCTATGAAGATGAGGGATTTAAGACCGTTTCTACCAATCCTTGCGGTGAAATTCCACTCTGCCCCTACGACAGTTGCCGCCTTATTGCATTAAATCTTTATAGCTATGTAAATCATCCGTTTACTGAAAATGCGACATTCGATATGACACTGTTTAAAGAACATGTACAATACGCACAACGTTTAATGGATGACATTATAGACTTGGAAATTGAAAAAATAGATCAAATTTTAGAAAAAATAGCTAAAGACCCAGAAAATGAAGATGTTAAACGTGTCGAAATAGAACTTTGGAAAAAGATAAAACGCCAAACACTGAAAGGACGTCGTACCGGCTTGGGCATTACTGCTGAAGGCGATATGTTGGCTGCCCTCAATATTCGTTATGGCTCTGACCATGGTATCGCATTCTCTACCGAAGTTCATAAACAATTGGCGTTAGCCGCCTATCGTTCTTCTGTTGCGATGGCGCGCGAAAGAGGCGCTTTCCCTGTGTACAGCAGTATGAAAGAAGTGGCAAACCCTTTCATTTTAAGAATTAAAGATGCCGATGAAAAACTGTACGAAGACATGATTCGCTTCGGCAGAAGAAATATCGCCTTGCTGACCATTGCACCCACAGGAAGTGTAAGTATTTGCACACAAACTACTTCCGGTATAGAACCCGCTTTTAAAGTAGCCTACACTCGCAAACGTAAAGTGAATCCCAACGATTTGAATAATCGCGAAACTACGTGCGACCAAAACGGCGACTTCTGGGAAGAATATCACGTGTTTCACCCCAAATTCTTTGTGTTTGCAGAAACTTTAGGCATTACAAAAGACCAACTCTTTGCGATGAACAAAGATGAGGTGAAAGCCATTTTTGAACAATCACCCTACTATAAATCTACTGCTGCCGATACCGACTATTTGAAGAAAGTGGAATTGCAGGGTTATGTGCAAAAATGGGTAGATCATTCCATATCCGTAACTATAAATTTACCGGAAGATACTACAGAAAATACGGTAAGCGCTTTATATACAAAAGCATGGGAAGCAGGATGTAAAGGCATGACCGTTTATCGTGAAGGGTCAAGAAGTGGCGTTTTAGTGGATACTAATGAAAAAGGAAAGAAAAAAACGGAAACCACCCAAGCAAATGCGCAAGATTTAAAACGTCCTAAAGAACTAAAAGCAGAAATTGTACGCTTTAAAAACGACAACGAAGATTGGATTGCCTTTATCGGAACCAAAGAGGGAAGACCTTACGAGATTTTTACAGGTAAAGCAGACGATGACCGGTTTGCACTCCCCAAAACTGTAAATCAAGGTTTTATCATTAAAAACAAAATGCCGGACGGAAAGAAACAATATGACTTTATGTATTATGACATTGATGGTTATGATGTAATCATGAGAGGGCTTTCCCGCTGTTTTAATCCCGAATTTTGGAACTATGCCAAAATGATTTCTGCCCTGCTTCGTCATGATATTCCGGTGGAAAATGTAGTCAGCATTATCGACGGGCTTAATTTCCGCGAAGAAACGATTAACTCTTGGAAGAATGGAGTGATTAGGGCATTGAAAAAATTTATCGCTGATGGCACTAAAGCCAAAGGGCAAGTTTGTCCTCACTGTGGCGAAGCAGATACAATGGAATTTAAAGAAGGATGCTTAACTTGTGTGGCATGCTCCTACTCAAAATGTGGATAAACCATGAGAAGTCTTAATGAAGAATGCGGTGTTTTTGGTGTTTTTAATTGCGAAAATGCTGCTGAGTTAACCTATTACGGATTGCATGCATTGCAACATCGCGGACAGGAGGGGTGCGGCATTTGCGCCACCGACGGCAATGAATTTTGTCGCGAACGCGGCGAAGGATTGGTAATAGAAATTTTCAACGAAAAAAAATTAGCCAAGCTAAAAGGTAATTATGCTATTGGGCACGTGCGCTACTCTACTGCCGGAGGCGGTGGCGTGGAAAACGTGCAACCCTTTCTGTTTAGGCATCATACAGGCGACTTTGCCATGGCGCATAACGGTAATTTGGTCAACTCCCGCCAGCTCAAGTTTTCTTTAGAATCGCAGGGAAGCATTTTTCAATCTTCCTCCGACACCGAAATATTGGCGCATTTGGTGAAAATGAACCGCCGCAAAAACAGAATTGAAGCCATTGAAGAAGCGCTGAACATGATTGAAGGCGCGTATGCTTTCCTCATTTTAACAAAAGAAAAATTGTACGTTTGTCGTGATAAAAACGGCTTGCGACCCCTTTCCATCGGAAAGCTAAACGGTGGCTACATCATTTCGAGCGAAACCTGCGCATTTGAAGCCGTGGGCGCTACTTTTCTACGAGATGTAGATCCGGGCGAAATGGTGATTTTTGAGAAAGGCAAAGAACCGCAAAGCATTTTATTTACAGAAGAATATTCGCGTAAAATGTGCGCCATGGAGTTTGTTTATTTTGCACGCCCCGACAGTGAGATTGAAGACGTTAACGTACACACATTCCGTAAAAACAGCGGTAAATATTTAGCCCGTATAGCGCCTGTAGAAGCAGATTTGGTGATTGGCGTTCCCGATTCTTCTATCTCCGGAGCCATTGGCTATGCTGAAGAGAGCGGCATCCCTTACGAAATTGGATTAATTAAAAACAAATATGTCGGGCGTACTTTTATTCAGCCTTCCCAAGAGCTAAGAGAAAAAGGAGTAAGACTAAAGTTGAGCCCTGTTCGTTCACTCATCACCGGCAAGCGCGTAGTTTTGTTAGACGACTCTATTGTACGCGGCACCACCTGCAAACATATTGTCAGAATGTTGAAAGAGGCGGGCGCCAAGGAGGTACACGTGCGTATTTGCTGCCCCCCTATGCGTCACCCTTGTTTCTACGGCGTAGATACCTCAACATACGATGAACTCATTAGCGCTCAAATAAATGTGGAAGAAGTTCGCCAAATGATAGAAGCCGACAGCCTCTTCTTCCTGCCTGAAGAGTATTTGCTCAAAGCAGGAAATAGAAAAGAACTCTGTTTGGCTTGCTACAACGGAAAATACCCTACTCATCTGTATCAGAGCAAGGGAGAGTTTAATGTGGAACACAAGTTTTAAGAATAGGGTTACGTTAGTTTAAGTTTTTTGTGTAACAAACTTAACTCAATAGGAAATGGCTCGTTGATATCCATCTTTAATTTTGCTTTTTTGATTTTGCAATGTTATTATGAATGCAATATTTTTTTGAAGAACCCCTGTAATAATATTCCAAAATCAGCGTTTTCTAACGATATAATCAAAAAAAAAATCAGTAACAATGAAAAAATCAGTATTAATTTTTATGTGTTTATTCCTTGTGGGAATGACATTTACATTAAAATCGCAGAACATGACACAAGAAGAAAAAAACAGTTACGCACTCGGCGTTAACGTAGGAGAAAGTTTTAGAACTTCAGGCATTGAAGTTATTTTTGAAAACTTTAAACAGGGTTTTTTAGATGCCCTGAAAGGAGACAGCAAATTGTCTATGGAAGAATTGCAAGCCTGTTTCGCTAATATTCAAGATAAAATGACCGCCAAACAAAGTCAGGAAGGTGACATTGAAAAAGAAAAAGGAAGACAATTTTTAATTGCCAACAAAAAACGTGCAGGCGTTCAAGAAACTGCCTCAGGTCTGCAATACGAAGTTATTGTAATGGGCAAAGGCGCTAAACCGACTGCCACCGACAAGGTAAAAGTGCATTACACCGGAAAAACTATTGAAGGGCAAGTGTTTGACTCTTCTGTTGAACGTGGACAACCCATTGAATTTGGGTTAAATCAAGTCATTAGAGGTTGGACTGAAGGATTGCAATTGATGCCGATAGGCTCTAAATTCATGCTGTACATCCCCTCCGATTTAGCTTACGGCGACAGAGGCTCTGGCAATAGTATCAAACCCGGCGCAACACTAATTTTTGAAGTGGAACTGTTGGATATTCCTAAATAGATAACATCAACTTGCTTACTTTTAAATAGAAATCGGTAAACACCAAAATAGAATTTCCGTTTCTTTCTATATGATAAAGCGCAGCATTGCATTCGTTAAGAATGGGCTGCGCATTTTTTAATGTGATCACTTTGGTAAAAATGCGCATTGTTTTCTTTTCATCTGTAGTGGCTTTTACTAAATTTTCGTTCTTTGAGCCTAACATCAAGATATTACGAATCATTCTTGACACAAACCGTAGGAAGTTTTTTTGTTCTTCTCGTCCTAAATCTACAATGGCAGCTATGATATCTTGAACGACTAAATAATTTGTTTGCTGAGGTGTGGCATAGTTTTTTAGCGCCGACATGCTGGAAAAAAGTGTTTCAAATTTGTGCAACATTTCTCGCAAATCGTTGCTGTTTGCATGCAGATTGATCGCTTTTACGTAGCTACCTTCGCTAATTTCTGCAATATCTTCTGCTTTTTGTGGTAATATCCCAAAATCGGTAATAAGTTGTTGTGTAATGACATCTGTGCTTAATGGTGGGATTTTTACTAACTGGGCGCGCGACAAGATAGTCGATAAGATTTTATCTTGATTTTCTGTGAGTAAAATGAATAATGTATTTTTTTCCGGTTCCTCTAATGTTTTAAGCAACTTTGGGGCTGCTGAATGATAAAGCCGGTCTAAACACCAAAAAATAAAGATTTTATACCCACCTTCATAAGATTGAATACTGTTTTGTTGAATAATATTGGAGCAATCGCGAATATTAATAGACGCCTGTTTGTTTTCTCCTCCCAACTCTGCCAGCCAATCTTCAATATCAATATGATAGTTTTTGGAAAACACAAAATTCCGAAACTCTTGTGCAAACTGCCGAGAATCAGGGTCCTTTTTTACTTGCTTTGTAATGCAATTAGGAAAGATGAAGTGCAGGTCGGGGTGAGCCAATTTTTCAAACTTAGCGCAAGAGGGACATACACCACAAGAATCATCCTCTTTTCTGTCTTGGCAACAAATATACTGCGCATACGCTACAGAAAGTGCAAAACTATGTGCTCCTGCCTGAGAAAGAAATAGTTGTGCGTGGCTGATCCTGTTTTCTTTCACCAACGAAATGAGCCGAGTTTTAAGCGTGGGAGAAACTAAAATGTTTTTGAAGAGCATAAAATAACGGATGTACTATTTTTTTTTGGTTGTGGGTGCAAAAATAATATTTTCATCATCAATTCTAGCGTTTGAAAGATTTTTTATCAGGGCAAAATCATTAAAACCTTTATTCTTACATTCAAAATTAGTTTCAAATAAAATATTGATATTCAGTGTTTATATGAATATTTTTGTACATCTTACTCATAATCAATAAATTAAAATTATTATAAGAAAGCAGACTATGAACTTGCTGTGAAAGGAAAACGAAAATTTGCCAGTTGGTTTGACGACTATCTTTTAGAGTTACACAACTTGATCAAAAATCTAATTGCTTTTGTTAATAATAGAAACACTTGAAAAATAACAAGTGCTGATTCAATGTACATTTTAATCCCACAAAACAACAATTTTATCACAAATGTGAAATATTCTTTCCAAAAGTTGAAAAAATAGCCATAATTTTTGATCTATCATATTGATAGGCTGATGGGCAAGAGTTTAATGATTTTGCCCTGGATTTTTTATAGCGTCCTAAAAAAAAGTATGTGCATCGATTTACCACTTAAACAACCATGTAATCGATAACTTTTTTCGTTCTTGTTTCCTTTTTTTAGTTCTTGTATTCCTCAATTCTATGCAATCACATCCTTCTATCTTAGAATATTTAGATTTCTCAATATGTTATTTATCAAACTATCAATACTTTATAAAATATTTTAAAAAAAAAGCAGTTTAAGTATTTTCATATTAAAAAAATTATATTTTTGCCGTCCCATTCGCGGAGCGGGATAGAGGATGAAAGGGAGTTGAGGATGGGATTAGTTCTTTGAAAGAT
>WQSU01000059.1 GCA_009787675.1 Lentimicrobiaceae bacterium | reverse complement strand
AATGAACTCTTTGGCTGCCAAGCCTGTGGTTAAGCAAACACTCATCTTCCAGTCGAAACCCAGCGGACGTAGCGCCGGCTCTATAAATCGTCCGAAAGAGGCTAAGTAGGTGCCATTGCGAAAGTCATTCTCAGGGTTTTCAACAGGGCATTCGGCAACGGTGGCGCCTTGTAGCAGTTCGGTTTTGTCGGTTCGGGGGAAGTGGCTCAGGAACCAAATCGCCATCATGGCAATAAGGACTACCGTGCCTATTTTTTTCAAGTATTCGTAGCCGGCATCCCACGTAAGGAGAAGCACTTTTTTCATCTTCGGCTTTTGCAGCGGCAACACTTCTACGGGCGTCAAATCCAACTCAGTTTTAAAAAACACTCTGTCTAAGAAAATTGCCGTAAGAATCGCCATGACAATAGTAAGCCCGTACAAGCCAAACATAATGAGGATAGGGTTTTGCGGGAAAAAGGTGCCCACCAAAAGCACCAAAATGGGCAAACGTGCGCTACACGACATAAAAGGGATGAGCAACATGGTTAAGATGCGACGTTTGGTGTCTGGAATAGTGCGGGTTACCAAAATTGCCGGCACGTTGCAGCCGAAGCCCATCAATAAAGGGATGGCAGAGTTGCCGTGCAAGCCAATTTTGTGCATCATATTGTCTAACAGCGCTGCCACGTGTGTGAGGTAGCCGCTCTCCTCAAACATGTACATAAAAAAGAAGAGTATCAAGATGTTGGGCAAAAAGGAAAGGACATTCCCTACCCCATTCACTACACCGTTGCTGATGAAATCGTGTAACATGCCATGCGGAATAACCGTTGCCAAATAGAGATTTAGCCGCTCTAAGAGCCACACAATGCCCTCTTGCGGATATTTTCCCAACATAAAAGTGCAGAAAAACATCAACCACATAAGAAACAGAAAGATAAAGATGCCCGGTAGTTTATTAGAAAAAAGTGAAGAACTATGCAAAATGTTATTATTTATTTGATTTATATCTATTTAATAAAAATTATTTAAAATTGCCGCGAAGATATATGAAAAAATGACAATCTAATTCCTTTTTTTTGCATCTTTTTCTCATTAATTTGACATTATTAAAACTTTTCTGCATCATTCAATACTTTTTTAACATATTGATTATTAGAAAAATAATTTTCAAAAAACGATTTTTGAATTGAAAAAAAATATATTTTCGCCGCACTTTAAATTTTAAAACAGAGGAACAATGAAAAAACAAAAAGAAATCTCTCTTTCAATGAAATATAAGGCGGATGTTAGCGATGTGAAAAGGATGTTTTCAAAAATGCGCACCTATCGTGCTAATTATCCGATGTTTAAAGACTATAAGATTTATTTGTGCCTTGCTTCTTTTCGTTTTCGCGCCTCTGTGAGGACTCGCGCCGCAGAAGAAGGGGTGGTGCTGGTGCAGCAAAGAGGCGATAAGATTGAGGTTGTGAGCGAGAATGTTAAAGCATGGAATTAATAGGGAGTGTAATCATCACTATTGCACTTTTTTTGTTTGCTTTTTATATTTTTGCCGCAATTTTAATCCATTATTGTTATGAATAAACTGATTTTAAAACTATTTTTTCTGTTGTTCTGTTTTTCAATCACAACAAGTGTTTTTGCACAGGAAGGTTTTCAACAAAAAAAAGATTCTTTAAAGAAAGTAATTGCCGCCACGCAAGGTAAAGAAAAATTAGATCGGCTTATGAAATGCTGGCACAGCAGATGTTTTATTATGAAGATAATGTAGATTCTATTCTTGTGTTTTATAATAAATGGGAAAAAGAAGCTGAAAAACAAAAAAACATTGAATTACAAGGCAATATAAAATATTTTACACTTGCCGCTGTGTCAAACCGCGACAGGAAGGAGCTTTTTCTAACACTGATTTATCCCTCTTTAGATTTTTTAAAAAAACATGAAAGATGGCAGTATTACGATTATCTTCAAAATGCTTTATTTAGAATCTATATTAGAGATAATAAATATGTAGAAGCGATTCAACACGCAAAAGCGTTGCATGAAGAAACCAAACTAAGCCAAAGAAAGGAAGGTATTGCAGTGGCACACAGGATGTTGGCAGTTGCGTATTTAACGGTTGGCAGGTATGCCGATTCGGAAGAACATGGCAAAATGTGTGTAGAAATTTTAGAAAGTCTTGATCATCCTCATCCCCTGCTTCAAGATGCTTATATTGTTTGGGTGGACGCCTTAAATTATCAAAAAAAATATGATGAAACCTTGAATGCATTAAAACTGTGGGAAGTAGCCCTTGAGCAACTGGGGCACGACGCCATTACTATGTATGATTTTTATTGGATATCCGCTATCGCCTACATTGATATGGGCGATTTGGTTAAGGGTGAAGCATATATGTTAAAAGCTGATTCAATAGAAGCTAGTCATTTTCATAAGCCGCGACATTCCCGCGATCTGTTTTGGGCAAAAATTAAGGAAGGGCGAAAAGAGTATGCGCAAGCGCTTGATTTGATTAATGCTTCATATCCTGATATTTCAAGTGATATCGAAATATTACCTGTGAAAGCGCGCCTCTTGTGTAAAATGGGAAGAGGCATAGAAGCTTATCCCTTGTACGAACATTTGCAAGAAGTAAAGGACTCTCTTCAAAAGAATTATTTTAATGTTCAATTAGACGAGCTCCGCACCCAATACGAAGTGGATAAACATATTGCCGAAAAGGAGCGCAACCGCAACTACTTCCTGTTTGCGCTCGGGGGGTGCGTTTTGCTGCTCATTGTTCTGGGAATTTGGATCTCTTATAGCCGCGCCATTGTGAAGAAAAACAGAGGTTTGTATCTGCAAATCAAAGAACAGGACCGTTTGGCAAGTGAGTTGGAGGCGATGACAAAACATTATGAAGAGGTTGCGCCATTGATTCCACCTGAGTCGGATGTAGAGACGCGATTAATGGTGTCTCTACCAGGCACCCATCAACAGCGCCAGTTTGTTTCACGCCTGCGCAACTACCTGCTTGAAAACAAATACTATACAACATTTGATATTGATATTCAGGAACTCACCTCAAAAATGGCAACCAACAGAACTTCGCTGTTTGAGGCGCTGAAAGCAGTTACCGGCAAAACTCCGATGGAGTTCATCAACGATTTGCGTTTAGATGAAGCCAAGCGCCTGCTCGACGATTCAAACCTTACCATAGAAACCATAGCCATTGAATGCGGGTTTTATACCGCCCGCACTTTCTACCGCCAATTCCGTGAGCGATACCGTATTAGCCCTACGGAGTACAGGAAAATTGCGGGGGAGCAGAGGTGATTTAGAATTTAAGAATTTAAAGATTTAAGGTTCAAAGTTTGAAGAAAAAAGTGTAAAAAGCGCTCAGATAATCTTGGAGAAAAGTGTAGTGAAACTTGTTTTTTAACTCAAAAAAAATGTATTTTTGCGGAGTTTTAACTTCAAATAATTGTAGTAAAATTCAAAATTAACTTCAAATTTATGTATAGAAAAAGCATTAAAGAACTAATAAAGTGGAAATTAGATAAAAGAAGAAAACCTTTAATTATTTTAGGGGCAAGACAAGTGGGGAAAACTTGGCTCATTAAAGAATTTGGCAGAACGGAATACAAACGAACTGTTTATATCAATTTTGAGGAAGAAAAAAAGATGCGAGAATTATTTATCGCCGATTTTAACATCTCTCGCATAATTTCTGCTTTGGAAGCATTTGCAGGATATCAGATTGAGCCAAATGAAACTTTAATTGTATTTGATGAGATTCAAATGGCTTCTCAAGGAATAACTTCGCTGAAATATTTTTGTGAAAATGCACCTCAATATAATGTTGTTGTATCTGATTCGCTGCTCGGAATGATGTTGCATGAAGGCACGTCATTTCCTGTTGGAAAAGTTGATTTTTTGCACCTCTATCCCATGTCTTTCTATGAATTTCTACTTGCAATGAACGAGAACGGTTTGGCAAACATTTTAGAGAACAAACAATTTGATATAATGTCGTTGTTTTCCAATAAATTTATTGAATTTTTAAGATATTATTTTTATGTTGGCGGAATGCCCGAAGCTGTTGCCACATTTGCCGAAAATCGCGATTGGCAAAAAACAAGAAAGGTTCATCAGAAAATTTTGTTGGCTTACGAACGCGATTTTTCAAAGCATGCCCCAAAAGAGATCTTTCCCCGCATCAAAATGGTTTGGCAATCAATTCCTTCGCAGTTGGCAAAAGAAAATAGAAAATTTCTATACGGACTGATCAAAGAGGGAGCACGGGCAAAAGAGTTTGAATTGGCAATTCAATGGTTGCTCGATTCCGGTTTATTGATACAATGTTTCAGAAATAAAGAACCTAAAATACCACTCAATGCTTATCAAGACTTATCGGCTTTTAAACTCTATCACAACGATATAGGATTATTGAGCGCTATGTCAAAATTAAGTCCGAGAACTGTAATTGAAGGAAATTTACTTTTCACAGAATACAAAGGTGTACTTGCAGAACAATTTATAATTCAGCAGCTTAAAATAGACGACAAGCTGTCAATTTTCTACTTTTCACCCGATTCATACAGCATGGAAGTTGATTTTATTATTCAAAACGAAAACGATGAAGTCATTCCGATTGAAGTGAAAGCCGGAACAAATTTAAAAACCAAAAGTTTTAAATTTTTTTGTGAAAAACACAAACCCACAAAAGCGATTCGCACTTCACTCGCCGATTATAAACAAGAAGCATGGATGACCAATTTGCCATTGTATGCAATCAATATGATTTAAAATCATACCGCCCGCACTTTTTACCGCCAATTCCGTGAGCGATACCGTATTAGCCCTACGGAGTACAGGAAGATTGCGGGGGAGCAGAGGTAATTTAGAATTTAAAATTTAAAGATTTAAGGATTTAATTTGTAGTACTCTATTATACAAATAGATGTCCTAATGAAACAACATTTACTTTGTCTTTTCGGGTATATGACGAAGAGCCGGAAATCAATACATTGAGAGAAAGACATTGTGCAGTTTTTTGGGGTGTTAAGCGTGTTAACATTTTTTGTAAATGATCGGCGGCGAGGTATCTACGAAATGTCATTTCGGTTTTATGCATTGTTGCACCGAAGAGCGAATGTGAGTTTGCAATCTGGTGTGTGCATTAGTCATGTGTGTAGGAACACGATATTGCAAACGCGGAAAAGCGACCGCCACTACTCTTTCAATAGCTTCTTTTACCATTTCTCGTATCTCTATAATCAAAGCCAAAGCACTATTTTATTCTTCAAATGTCAGATACATATCCTCAAAGTTCAGTATCAATGTGTTGAAATACATCAATACATCTGCTCCAATATACCCATCGTAATTTTCAAAAGACTTAATCTTCTCTTGCGTAACAAAAATGCTCGGGAGTGTCAGTTCGTAGCCGCCTGTCATAAATGATATGTTTTCCAATACATAATGTTTGGAAATGATGCTGGTGCTACCGGCGCCTCCTCGCTTAAGATTGTATAACTTAGCTTTCTCTTGAATTTTATCTTGATGTGCTTTGAAATATCTCTCACTAAAAAAAGAGCTATTGGTACCTGAATCTATAAACAAAAGTACAGTATCGCTATCTGCTTCCGCCTGAACTAACATCGTAGATCCGTCAAAAAACAGATTGTGCAAATCACGTTTCTGAGGATTGCCAGACACTATAATACTCTTGTCTTTATTTATCTTGATTTCCTTCATTTGATACATGATCGGGAATCCGATGATTCCGTATATAGTATAATCGAAATCTTTAAAAAAAAGAAACTCATCGGCAAGCACCAAAAAAACAACATTTTTCACTAACAAGTTGCCGATCCACAGGCTGTCGGAAACCCCTACTTTCGATTGTATTTTAACTCCTAATATATTTTCTACTTCGAGCGATGATTCCAACACGCGAATACCTAATCGCTTGGCACAACTTTCAGTTACAACGGATAAACTGGCTCCCGTGTCAAAAACAAAATTCTCTGATTCGCCCCCACTCGTCACCGGCACTAGCAGATGATTAAACATAAGATTGCGCGAGATGGGGATAGTTACGTCAGTGGTGATATGTATTTTTTGCGGAAGAACTTCTCGCAATGGTTCGAAAGTATTGTAACTATCTATCATATTGGCAAAATCAAGACTATCCGCAGCATGAGCATACTTATCTATAGCTTTCTTCATTGCTTCAACACTTGCGCAGTATTGATATTGCTTTACTAAATTGTCGGCTTTTAGTTTATATATTTTCCAAGAAAGCGTATCATTCAGTGAATTTTCATATTTATCGAATAATAAGTCAATGGTTTGCAACGATTGTTCGGTTTGGTTAAATGCGTTTTGTAAATGCGCCTCAAGAAACAATGCAATGCCTTGCGATATTTCCGTTCGTTCATTTTTCAAACAGGCTTCCAAACGAAACATGTCTTGGTTGTCCAGCATTAGAAGCAATTTCCGTTCCACTAACGGATTAGACTGTTGTTCTGCCGATGGATTAGTTTTTGACGTACATGCCGCCAACAATATGGCAAGCAAGAGAATAAAGGTTTTCAGACATATATCCATTATTTCGTCTTTGGGGAGTTTCAATGTGCGTTTCACAACGTTCAGATATTCCGAAAGAACTTGTGTAGAAATTACTGGATAGAAAGCAAACAAACTCGTTGCTATTTCCTGTTTATCCACTTCATCGTTACTGTGACAGTAAACAAGGACATTTGTATAAAGTGCAATTGTTTTATTCATAATTATTTGCGTCATCGCGATTGAACTTGAAATTTTTTGTGCCGAATAAATATTTTGATGGTATTGCTTTAAACCTATTCTTGTTTATTCTTGCAATTTCATTTGAGGCAATTCAAGAGGAAACGCTATTAGCTCAACATTTCGTCCATACCACTCACGCGGAATATTCAGTGATATCATACTGTCAATTTCGGTTGGAATAAAAATTGCTCTGTACATTGTCTTGTTCTTTTTTTAATTACGCCGCAAAGATAGAATTATTATTAAAGACAGAAAAAAACCAAAAAACATTACAAAAAGCATGAAAAAAGGATTTAATTTATATTGTACTGATTGCATATAGTGGGAGATTGGTCATCCAAGTTTCTTCTTTATAGTCGGCGAGTGAGGTGCGGATGGCTTTTGCGGGGCTGTATTTTTGGCAAAAAAGTTTAAAACTGTTTGCAGTAAGATTTGTTCCAGCCTTGACTTCAATCGGAATTATTTCATTAGCTTTTGTCTGAACAAGAAAATCAACTTCATATTTACTATTATCAAATGTAAAATAATGAATTAACAAATTTTCTTTTTGAGTAAATTGTTGAAATACATATTGTTCAGATAATGCACCTTTGAACTCTGTAAAAACCGCATCGCCATCCACAATTACCCTTGAATTGAGTTGCGCCATGGCTCCTAAAAGTCCAACATCATTGTGAAAGAGTTTGAATGCCGACAATTCTTGATATGCCACAAGTGGCAATGCATATTTTGTCACATTGTAAACCTTGTGCAACAACCCTGCATCTGTGAGCCATTGAATTGCCAACTCAAAATCTTTTGCCCGTGCACCAGTTTTTAAAAGTCCATAAATAAATTTCTTATTTTCTTTTGCCAACTGTGCAGACATACTGTCCCAAACCATATTGAGTCGTGGCAAAATCTCTTTGGGAGCATGTTTTGAAAAATCGTTGCGATAAGAAGTGAGAATTTGATTTTGAATACGACGAACATTTTGCCAATCACGGTTTTCTACAAAATCTTCTACAGCTTCAGGCATTCCGCCTACATACAAATAATATCTTAAATAGTTGATTAATTTACTGTTAAAAAAGAATAGATTTTCTAAATCTTGTTTTTCGAGCAATTCTGCAATTCCCGTTTCGCCCATTGCCAATAAAAATTCGTAGAAATTCATCGGATACAGTTTCATAAAATCCACTTTTCCCACAGGAAATGATTCTTCGGGATGGATGTTAATTCCTAACATTGAACCGGCTGCAATGATATGATATTGAGGTGAATCTTCATAGAAATATTTTAACGCAGTAATTCCTTTTGGGGCTGCCTGAATTTCGTCAAAGACAATCAACGTGTCTGCAGCAGTAATTTTAAGATTGCAATACGCATTCAACACCGTAATGATTCTGCCCATCTCAAAATCCATCTCAAATAAGTCTTTCGGAGCGTTTGGGCGTTCAAAATTTATGTACGCCATTTGCTTATATTCTGTTTTGCCAAATTGTTGAATCAGCCAAGTTTTCCCAACTTGTCTTGCCCCAAGGAAAATAAGAGGTTTTCTTTTTTTTGATAATTTCCACTGTATAAGTTCTTTAATCTTTATTCTATACATTTATTTCTTATTTTTTATTATTAGTAAATACATTTTTCTCCAAGAAAAGTTGCTGCAAAAATACATTTTTCTCTAAAAATTTGTACTTCTTGTCCTAAATTCCTGATTTTTTGTCGCACTTTTTCGGGTGTAAAGTTGCTTTTTTGCACCCGAAATTATTACAAAAAATAGATATGAATATTCTTATTTTCATTTTTAGCGGAATCTCCATCCTAATTTTGATAAGTCTGTTTATTCTGTGGTACTATTACAAAAAAACAATTAGAAAAAAGGAGCGAGCTATTGTGTATCATATCCATGAAGAGGAGAAACTAAAAAAAGAGTTAGAATATCTAAATATAGAAAAGAAGGTAATGGAGAAAATGGTGCGAGAGGAGTTTGAAGGAGTGGCGCTGCTACACAGAAAACAGAAAAGAATTAGGAATTAGGAATTAAGAATTAGGAATTACACCTATTAACCATTAACCATTAACCATTTATCATTAATCACTTAATAATATTTATTTTATGAAAAAAATCAACAAATTTAATTTCAACAGGTTTTCCCGCGGGATGCGGATGTGCCTAATTTTTCTTGCGCTGCTGGTATGCAGCATTACGATGCCAACGAAAACGTGGGCGCAAGGTGTGTGGGATGCCCCATTTAACTCAAATTACGGTTGTTATATTATGGGATACACGACCTCCTATATTCGCTTGGATTTTCCGCATTATGCAGATGCCGGCAGTGACCGCTACATTTCCAATAATGTGAGTGGTCTTGGGGATGCGGGATCCGCAATCTATTATTCAACAAACGGCGGAAGTACATGGACGGTGCTGGTTTATGTTTATAACCGAGATCAAAATTCAGACAATTGGTACTGGTCGGGGCTTAAAACTGCGAGTACAAGCTATACCGTTTATGCCACCACCCCCCGTTTTGGTTCAAAAGGAGGCAACGGCATGGATGAATTACTGAGTAATTCATGGCTGCATTCGCATTACAATAAAGACAGTGATGGCTGGACGCACACAGGACTGCGCTGGAATTATACCAACATCATCTCAGATAAGGCTGTGATATTTAAGCATGAAGGCGTATTAAGACATAACAGCTTAGGAAGTTACAACTTTACATGGTACGGCGATTATCCGATTGTGGTCGGCAATCCATTGCATGCGCCCACGGTGAGCGCCTGCGAAATTTTGCCCGACGGCAAATTAAAAATTACCGCAAACATTTCCGGCTATACTTCGGCAGATGACAATGGCAGTTATTATAGCCCCAACAGAGGTATGTTGTTGCAATCGCAAACATCAGGATTTGTAAATACCATTACCTGTGATATTGCCAACAATATAAGCAATCATACGAGTGGAGGCCCGCATGTGTTTACCACCACCGCAGCAATCACAAAGGCTAAGTTAAATTCGGGCGAAACCTATCGGGTGGGTTCCTGGCGCAGAGACTACAGATGTACGTCGGCAACAACAATAGGGGGAAACACAGGTTATAACTTAAGATTTTCCAATAATTACGCTGTCCCCTCTTATCCTCAACCTTCCAATCTTTCTGCAACATTAACCAATGGTAAGGTTAAACTGACCTGGAATATGGTAGTCGGTGCAACCAATTCGCCAACCGATGGATATACAATTCAGTGGCGCGTAGAAAATGGTGTATGGGCAGACGTGCCCGGTGTTACAAAAAATTATGACAGAACCGAAACGACTCCTTCGGTGGAGTTTGACTATCCCGAATATAATGCAGGAAAAAACAACTATGAATTTCGCATAAAGCGCGCCAATATGAACTGGGGCGCAAAAGGCTCAGATAATGTGCTGTATGAAGCCGCCACTCCGATTGAGATCAACACCGATCATACTGAAATTGCTAATATTACTGCTCAGTCTTCAAGTAGCGGAATTACACTGAATTGGACTTTGACAGAAGGCGTTATCAAAAGTACATGGAAATACAGAATCACAAGAGTGGTAGGCGCTACTCTGTTGACAAACACTCTTGATATTACTGCTCGAACCTATTTTGATAACGGTATTCCATCGTGTCAAGCCAATTCATACAGGATAGAAATCATAGACGGAACCACTGTGATTCGGGAAATAACTTCTTCATCTGTAGTACGTCCTACC
>WQSU01000058.1 GCA_009787675.1 Lentimicrobiaceae bacterium | reverse complement strand
TTAAGAAAACACAAACGGAAAAGCCACTCATACCTCAAAGTGGAAAAAGAGGTTCCTTGGGTCAAAACATTCCCAATCCTGCCACAGGAACCACTTCCATTGGTTACGAGATCTACACCGCCGGCGCAGTAGAGATCAACCTCTACAATGCTTTTGGGCAATTGGTAAAGAACATGCCGATAGGCATAGTGCAAGCAGGAAGCTACAAAACAACCGTTTCTTTGGCAGATCTGGCGCCCGGCATTTATCATTACACCCTTTCGGTAAATGGAGAGAGAACTGATGCGAAGAAGATGGTGGTGAATTAGAAAATTACTACAATTTATAACGACATACAATAAAATATTCAACAAATTTTTATATAATATTTATGAAAAAAAATCTATTCACCTTATGCTTCCTAACGGGTTGTCTTGCTATGCACGCCCAATGGAGCGACAATCCCGAAGTTAACAATCTTATTACCCCACTGAATGCCGGAACCTACAATTTTGAAATGGCAGTGTCGAACAATGGGACTGTTTATGTTAACTACCTTCGCCCCATAAACGGAAATATTGCTTCTGTTTTACAGATTGTTGACCCCGCCGGAAATATGTTGTTTCCGCCGGAGGGTAAGATTATCAGCCATAAAGAAACGCTGAGCTGGACATTGGTAGGGCAACTCCTGTTTGTTGATCGCGAAGGGAACCTCCTCATTGCAGTAACCGATTGCCGGAATGCTACCGATGGCTACAGCATCAGCTATTCGCTTTATAAAGTTTCGGCAACAGGCGAACTGCTTTGGGGTGAAGCTGGACTTGACCTGGCTAATGGGCAGGCATTTGATTTGGTGCACAACATGAATATGCTGCAATTGGAAGATGGCAGTTATGTTTGTGTTTGGGCTTGGTCGGACGAAACTACGACGCACATTCAAATGCAAAGGGTTTCTCAAAGCGGTGAGTTTCTGTGGGGACAAGAAGGAATCTCCTTGTTCGACAATACCGTGAATTGCGAATATCCCCGTTTAGTGAATGCAGGGAACAATCAAGTAATTGTGCTCTTTACTAAAGGGGGTGCCCGATACCTGATGGCGCGCAAAATAGATTTCGATGGCTCTCTTGTTTGGGCGGAAGACGTAATCATTTATCGCGGGGGCTTTACCATTCCGCCCTTGCAAGGCATTTTAAGAATAATTTCCGATCAAATGGGAGGCGCCTTTGTGGGCTGGTATGATGACAGAAACTCCACCAATAAAGAATCTACTTATGTTGCGCATGTTACTGCTGCCGGAAAGTTAGGCTTTGCCTCAGGTGAAGGCGGCGAAAGGGTGGGATATAACGAGTTTTTAAGAGGGTTTGCCCCTGACATGTATTTCGATAAAGAGGCAAGTGAACTCTATGTTGCTTGGCGTGAAACCTCTTCCGGACAATCGTGGCAACAAATGACCGGTCAAAAACTGAAAATCCCTTCGGGCGAATTGATGTGGGATCCCGATGGAAAAGAGATTGCTCCTCTTACAGAAGACCATAGTATTTCATTCTATTCTATTCAAGGTGCAGGCAACGGCAATGTAGCGGTGTTTTATTCGTGGAATACTTGGCACCCCGAATATTTCTACCAATGGGACATTAACAGTGTGCTGCTCATCAATAGCAAAGGCGAACATGTTTGGGAAAATGAAATCATTCAATTTGCCAATGCTGTGGGTAAGAAAGGCGATTTGGAATCATCTCCATTGATTAAAAACAGCTATTGGATTACCGCTTGGAGCGATGAACGGAAAATAGAGGAAGACCCTGATGGAAACCGTAAAATTTATCTGCAACGCATAAATCTTGACGGAACACTGGGCAATAATGGCAGCTCTATAAAAATGAATACGTTAACTTCATCTTTCGCCGTGTATCCCACGGTTGTGGATGGAGACGCCCATTTTTATGTGAATATGGAAAAAGCATCCAAAGCAGATATTAGCTTATATTCCATCATGGGGCAGAAAATGGAAACAGTTTTTTCCGGCATATTGCCCAATGGAGATCATGTAATTACGTGGAACCCTCAAAAAAGTATGCTCTCAAAAGGGATTTACATTGCCACGTTAACTTTAGATACAGGGAAAAAATCTATACGAATTATTGTTAATTAATTTTTGAAAAATGAAAAAGTTTACTCTATTATATATTGGATTATTCATTGTCTTGGCGATGAACCTTAATGCTCAAACTGTGCCTGCAAATTTGCAGATTATAGATTACGGATACCATTTCGTAAAATTATCCGCCACTGCCAACGCAAGCGGCAATAACATCTTGATTGCCATGACCGATGTTCCCAAGACAAACATGCAGGGACAAGTTCTTCCCGGAGGTACATTCGGCACTCCGCAAGGAACCTATCAAGTGGGAGATGAAATTGAAGGGGGCGGAACAATTGTATATCTTGGAGGTACAAACACTAATATTTTGCTTGAAGGTCTTACGGATAATGTAATTTATCATTTTCAGGCATGGAGTGTGAGTGGTGGAACTTATTCTGCGAACTATCTCGCTGCCGATTTCCTTACATGGGGGAAAGTTCCCTATATTTCAGACTATACAAGAGAAGAGTTGGGGGAAGTTCCCTTTGACTGGTATGTGCTGGGCGATGGTGATATTTATAAACAAAATTGCTTGTGGGGAACAAAATCATGGTTGCAACAAAGTACGATCAACGGAATGCCGGGAGACCCTGTCATTATGTCTTTAACTACCCAATGGATCTTGTTGGGTGAAGGGAAAAATAGCATACATTTCAGATATTATTTTGCAGTTCCTACATTTGCAACATTTTATACTGCTCTGCAAAACTCAGAATGGGAAGATGAAACCTCTTTTCAAATTCAATTAAGCAATGACGATGTCAACTTTGTTACCATTTTTACTTTGAATAAGAATAATGCTCCCGACATTGAATACCCAAGGGAAGATGATAATATGGAAACTTTAACGATTCCTCCTTTTCCCAATTTTAACGGAGAACGTGTTAAAGTAAGAATCTTGTGGACTTTTGCGCAGAAAGTACAAACACATATAGAAGATATTTTTATTGAACTGGCTGAACCGGCAGAGTGTGACGGAGTTTATAATTTGGCTGTAAATCAGCAATCATTATTGGGCGGAAAAGCAGAAATCTACTGGGATTCTTACGAAGAAGATGCTGATTTATGGGAAATTCGTTACCGGATTGTAGGAGAGAATGAGTGGACAGAGCCGTTAAAAACCTCCATAAATCCTTATTTACTGTCAGGACTTCCGTTTGAGACACGAATTGAAGTGCAAATCAGAGTGGTATGTTCCGAGACAAGTGTCAGTGATTGGGGATCATTTATTTTCATGACGGGTCCCGAGTTTCTACCCTGCGAATATCCGGTTAACTTGAATGTAACAGAAATCACCTCCGTAAGCGCAAGATTATCTTGGGAGAAAGGTAGCGATGAAGATTTGAGTTGGGATCTTCGCTACCGCGATGCTACCACTACAGCTTGGAATAATGTGGAAGACCTTGAAGTAAAAAGCTATCTGATTGAAGAACTTACACCCAATACCGCTTATTTGTGGACTGTTAGAGCCCATTGTAGCAACGATCGCACCAGCCCATGGGCTACACAAGGTAACTTTTCTACTATAGAAAGCAGCATCAACGACTTAAGAAAAGAATGGATGACCGTTTTTGCTTCCGGAAAAATGATCAATATCATTAATGTGGAAAACAGATACATCGAAACGGTTCAACTCTTTAATATCACCGGCGCTTTGCTATGCGATTTCAAAGTGAACACAACCGATAATGTATTAATACCAACTGCATTAAGCGAGATGATTGCTTTTGTGAAAATAATAGGTAAAGATGGTGTTGAAACACATAAGGTGTTGATAAAGTAAAACTTAAAATATATATTTATCCTTAAATTTATTTAATATGAAAAAAACATTTTTATTAATTGCACTAATGATTAGTGTAACAGGATTCTCGCAAACGGGGACTAAGCCAGCAAAATCAACAAACGCTATCAAACAACGTTTAGACAGCATTATTACTCTGCCCTATTATAAACAATTTTTTTCTTTCGATGAAAGAGGAAATCAGACATTATTCATGTGGGTTTCCTGGATCAGCAATGCCAACCAATGGTTTGAAACTTTAAGAGAAGAATATTCTTACGATGCTGCCAATAATGTTATCAAAATTAATTACTATAGGTTTAACTACAATACATATATTTTGAAACTCGCAAGAGTAGATGAATTTGAGTGGGATGACAAAGGGAATAAAACGATGGAGACATGGTTGTATTGGGATGAGGGAGTTATAGAGATGGGAGGGAGGTCTGAATATGAATATCATGCCGATGGAAAAGAAGTAGTAACCATTTACTATACCTGGATAGATAACGACTGGCAAACAATCAGTAAAGATGAAACCATTTACGATGAATATGGACATGAAATATTAAATATTTGCTATGCTTGGGTTGGTAATGAATGGAAGTTAATAAATAAAGAAGAAACGACCTACGATGAGCATGGAAATTGTATCTATTACCTTATGTCTTTCTGGTACGGAGATTGGGTCGGTAAGGAAACGTCAATAAAAAAATATGAATATGATTATGACGCTTCCGGTAATATAACTTTGCGAGTCTCTTACTGGTGCAATGAGGGCGAAACTGAATTGTTGCTTCAGGCAAAAGATATTTATGAATATGATGACGCCGGAAATATAACCATGTCGGAAAAATATTATAAAGATTGGATAACCGGTGATTTGGCGGGTGATAAAGAAGAAAATACCTATGATGAAGTTGGAAACAGAATTATGTTTATTAGCTATGAGTGGGAAATGGATAACTGGGTGAAATTAGGTAAATGTGAATTTATTTATGATCTTGATTTTCCTGCGGCAATGCTAACAATTCCTTCAAGTAATGATATTGATGATTATAATATGGAGTATCAGAGACTTGAGTTAAAAAAATACAGTTGGAATGGATTCGAGTATAAAGAATTCAAAAGTGATATTTATTATTGGACAGCACAAGGGATGCAAGGTATTTCTAATCCACAACCTCAAAATAATATTATTACGCTTTATCCTAATCCTGCCCATTCGGAGATCTATGTACAACTTGCTATACAGGAGCGTGCAAACTATTCCATATACAATAATACAGGACAAAAATTGATATCCGGTCAGGTACGAGACGGAGAATTCATAAATGTAGAATCATTATCTCCAGGTATCTATTTTTTCAACATTTTGGGGCAAACGGTAAAAGTGATGAAAAAATAAGTGTCTCCTATCTTCTACTATAGAAAAGCTGAATTAACGACTTAAGAGAATAATGGGTCAGAACATTTCAAATATTTCCACCCGTTTAACGCTTGTAAAATGCCAAAAATAAAATAGAGGGTGGACATGAAATTGAGTTCAAAGATATAAAACTGCACCGAGATCCACAGCATTAATATAATGCCGCAAAGCATCCCTGACAGGGCTGCATATTTATTCCTTTTGAAGATGAGGGCTAACGATATTGTATTGGTCAACCCATTCACAATCAGCAAGGCAATTCCGGAAAATAAAAAGTCCTGAAAAAATATTTCTGCGAATGGCAGTTTTTGAAAATAGGGCAGCATTTCTACCATTTTAAAAGTCTCTCCTGAAGGTTCGGCAATCATCGTGATAGCTCCGAAATAAGCGCCAATGCCTATAAATAATCCCCAAAAGATTTGGATGTTGCGTAACTGTTTGAGCGTTGTTTTACATTTCATATTATAAGTTTTTGGTTTTAATATTGGCTACTGTATAGTAATTACTACATACTCTGAACGACTACCCATACGGAACTTCCCTCCCCAAATCCCTATGCCCGATGTTACATAGAAATGGGTGTTCCCTTTTTTTAGATAGCCATACGAAATTTCATACATGACTTTTGTTATCAATGAAACAGGCCATGTTTGCCCGTTGTGGGTGTGTCCTGCAAGATACAAGTCAACAGGATATTTTGCCACTTCATCTAAATGATACGGTTGGTGGTCAATCAGTATCGTTGGTTTGCTTTCATCAAGCGAAGCGGTCATTTCGGCTATTGTTTTTCTTTTGAAATTTGAACGGTCATCCCGCCCAATGATATAAAATGAATCATTGATCAATGCAACGGAATCCCTAAGTAGGGTAACACCTGCGCGGGTCAGAAAGTCAATGCTTTGATCTATGTTAGAAATATATTCATGATTTCCCGGCACCATGTAGATGCCGTATTTGGTTTTTATCTCTCCAAAAACATCGGTAAAACCTCTTTCACGCAGGGGGCGCACACTGTTGTCCACAGCATCGCCTGCAATGAGCACAACATCAGGATTTTCCTTGTTTATGAGGTGCACCCATTTGCGAAACTCTTTTGTATCGATTCCATATCCCAAATGTAAGTCACTGAGGGCTACAATCTTCAAAGATCTCTCCGAGGAGATTTTTTTTTCTGTTTTGATGGCGAGCGCTACTCTTTTCTTATGATGGTAATTGTAATTCCCCGTTGTCAGTAACGCTACCAGAAGCAGAGTGAGGATACCGAAGCCTGACCAACTGTTGAACATAAACGGTTTCAGCGGCAAGACTCCCGTTAAGCGTATGATATCCAATACAAAAAAAATGATGACCAAATAAAGCAGAATGATCAACCATGATGTGCCCACCTGATACAGCAAGGAGGTTACCGAAACAGGAAAACGATTTCCCAACCCCATAGCCATGAGTGGCGAAGAACACAAAAATACAGCGATACACACCAACACTATTCTGCTTCCTGTAAATAGGGGGATAAGATGCCACAAACGAAAAAAAACATAAAAATTCGCGCCAAGAATTGCGGCTAACATTGTGAGGAGCATGATGATAAAATTCATTGGAGCGTTTTATTATTTGAAATGTGCAATAATACAGCATTTTTCTTTCCTGCAAAGGTAGCGCAAATATGATAGAGTTTTGTGAAAATATTCATGATAGATAAAATTAGAGCGATAGTTTTTAAAACTTCATCAATAGTTTTAAGCCCTTGAGAGTATAAGGCGGATAACGCAAGGGAACATCAATCCATGTAGATTTTTTTAGGACGCTTTTGTAATGTGAAAAGGCGTCAAATCCTGCTTTTCCGTGATAGCTGCCCATTCCGCTCTCTCCAACTCCACCAAACGGCAATCGTGAATCGGAAAGGTGCATCACCGTATCGTTAATACAACCACCTCCAAATGAAAGATTTCGCAGAAAATAGCGCTCTGTGTTTTTGTTGGAGGTGAACAAATAAGCGGCAAGCGGTTTGGGGCGACTGCCAATCATTCTTATGACCTCTTCAAAATTGTGGTAAGTGAGTATCGGCATTAGCGGTCCAAAGATCTCTTCGCTCATCACCGGCGCGTCCCAAGTAACTTCATCCAACAACATGGGTTCGATTTGCAAAGTTGCCTGATTTGAGCCGCCGCCCAAAACCGTTTTTTCACCCTGCGCCAATCCCAGCAGACGACAAAAGTGTTTCTCGTTAATTATTTTAGGATAATCAGGATTATCCAATGGTTTTTCTCCATACATCTCCCTGATGGCTAACGTCATCTCCTCTATCAATTTCTGTTTCACCAATTCATGCACCAGCAGGTAGTCGGGGGCAACACAAGTTTGTCCGGCGTTTACGAGCTTTCCCCAAGCGATGCGTTTTGCAGCGAGTTTAATATTTGCAGTTTCATCCACAATGCAGGGGCTTTTGCCGCCCAATTCCAGCACAACAGGGGTAAGATGCCGAGCCGCAGCCTGCATCACCGTTTTTCCCACAGGAGGACTGCCAGTAAAGAAAATCAGGTCGTAACGTTCATCCAACAATGCTTGGTTTTCCGTGCGCCCGCCCTCTACCACAGTAACATGCGCCGAGTTGAACACTTCACGGCATAGCCTTGCCACCAACGATGAGGTTGCCGGCGAATAGGCGGAGGGTTTTACAATGGCGCAGTTTCCGGCTGCCACCGCTGCTATGACCGGCGTCAATGTTAAATTAAAAGGATAATTCCACGGTGACATGATCAGCGCAACTCCGTAAGGTTCAGGATATATCCTCCCAGATGCAGGGAAGTTTTTCAGATTGGATGGCACCCGTTTTGGTTTGCTCCAACTGCGAATGTGCTTCAAGGCAAATTTCACCTCATCAAGCACAACCCCTGTTTCGGTGGCATAAGTCTCAAAGGATGATTTATTTAAGTCGTGTTTCAATGCAGCAAAAATATCTTCGTTGTGTGCCCGTATCCAGCGTTCTAATCTTCGCAGAGATTCTATGCGGAATTGAAGATCTTTTGTGCAGCCTGTTGCGAAAAAGGCGCACTGAGTTTGTAGTATTGATGAAATACTTGTCATGATCTATCAAAAAATAGGTGTTAATGAGAAAATATTAAATAACTAACTTAATAAATTCTCTTTTCCTCCCGGTATATGCGGCAACACAGCCCCTAAAGTTGGGCAAGTATCTAATTCTTTACACTCGCCACAGGTGTTGAATCCTTTGGTAGCCACGCAACTGCGAATTTCACAGGCGTTGCAATAGATAAATTTGGCGCTTTCTGAGCGGCATCCCGTACAGTTAATAGTTTCGGCGGTAATTTGTGGTGCGTTGTACGTTACGCTCCACTGTTGGGCGGTTTTTTCACGTAATTCGTTGTCGTTGTTTACGGTGGCAATGCGGGCATCGCAAAATTCGCAGTCGATTCCGCAGCAGGCAATAAGTTGTTTCATATTCGATTATTTTTTATGGGTTAATAAAGGTCAAGTAAATCGGGTCTTCTCATCTTAGTTCGCTCCAATTGCTGCTCAAAGCGCCAATCGGAAATATTTTTTTCATGCCCCGAAAGCAACACATCAGGAACGGTATAACCTTGATAGTCAGAAGGGCGTGTATAAACAGGTGGAGAAAGCAGTCCATTCTGGTAAGAATCCGTGAGTGCAGAAGATTCATCGTTAAGCACTCCGGGAATAATGCGTGCAATAGCATCCACTACCGCCATGGCAGCAATTTCGCCTCCAGACAAAACATAGTCTCCAATGCTAATTTCTTCTGTGATAAAGAGTTCGCGCACGCGCTCATCCACGCCTTTGTAATGCCCGCATAAAATCATAATATTTTGATACAAAGATAATTGATTGGCTTTCGATTGGGTGAAAGTTTTACCGTCGGGCGCCATAAAAATCACGACATCGTACTTGCGTTCCGATTTGAGTTGTTCAATACAGCGTGCAATTGGCTCCACCATCATCACCATGCCGGCGCCGCCACCAAAGGGGTAGTCATCCACGCGTTTGTGTTTGTCTAAAGAATAATCCCGAATATTATGCGTATGCAGTTCTATAAGGTTTCTGTCCACCGCTTTTTTTATAATGGATTCTGAAAAAACGCCCGTAAACATCTGCGGGAACAAGGTTAAAATATCAATTCGTAATTTCATAATTTTTCGATTAATAGCAGTCCGTCGCGCATCGGCAACATCACATGGGCAACGCGGGGATCGTGATGAACAAAATCATTAAAACAGATTACCGCTTGGGTTTCCGCATCATTTTCTACAACCTGTTCGGTTACTTTTCCACTCCATAACACATTGTCTGCCAAAATGAAGCCTCCTTTTTTTACGTAAGGCAAAACCATTTCATAATATTGCAGATACTCTTTCTTTTCAGCATCCAGAAACACCAAATCCCAAGTTTTTTTAAGTGTTGGGATGATTTCTATCGCATTTCCGATGTGCAAATGCAGTTTATTCTTATGGGCAGACAAGTTAAAATATTTGGTAATAATATCTTCCAATTCTTCATCAATTTCTATAGTGTGCAAACTGCCGTGTTCTTGCAATCCTTCTGCCAAACACAGTGCGGAATAGCCGGTATAGCTTCCTATTTCAAGAATATTCTCCGGTTGTATCATCTTGGAAATCATGGATAAGAAAGCGCCTTGCAACTGCCCTGAAAGCATTCGCGGACGCAACACTTTAATATGGGTCTCGCGATTGAGGCGGTATAACAACTCGCTCTCGTTGGTAGTGTGAGATTCGCAGTAAGATTCAATGGTTTCGGGTATTAGGGTGTGCATAGAGGTGGGTAGCGGCAAACGCATTAAAATTTTAGTTTCAAGTTGCAAATTAATAAAAATATTATTTTAATAAGCTTTTCTTGTTGGTGATTTTGCTCTTCAACAAAAAAAAAGAGGCTGTCTTAAAAGTGGTTTAGAACTCTGATGACTCTGATTTAGCAGGTTTGCTCTGATTTTTAATATTCTTATTTTGAATATATTATCAGAATAATCATGCCTAATCTGTGTTATCAGAGTTCTATTAACTTGTCTTTTGAGACAGCCTCTTAATATTTTGTGAGATAGGTTATTGCTTCACCACTTTCTTTACCACATTCCCAAGCTCGGTAGTTATTTTTACAAAGTACAAACCTGCGGGCAGGTGCGTGATGTTGATGAGAGGTGA
>WQSU01000057.1 GCA_009787675.1 Lentimicrobiaceae bacterium | reverse complement strand
TTGAAAAGGGTAAAGATGCGGATATACTTCTTTGTGTCCTCGTCGGAGCAGTTAAGCCAAAACTGATAAAACTGGTACGGCGATGTTTTCTCAGGATCCAACCAAATATTCCCTTTTTCGGTTTTTCCGAACTTGCCGCCATCAGCTTTGGTGATGAGAGGACAAGTAAGTGCAAACGCTTCGCCGGAAGCCTTTCTGCGAATGAGTTCCGTGCCGGTGGTAATATTGCCCCATTGGTCGCTACCGCCCATTTGCAACTTGCAGCCGTAAGTTTGGTACAAGAACAGGTAGTCGTAGCCTTGCACTAATTGGTAGGTAAACTCCGTGAACGACATCCCCTCCCCTTCTCCCGAGAGCCTTTTCTTTACGGAATCTTTTGCCATCATGTAGTTTACGGTAATATGTTTTCCAATATCGCGAATAAAATCAAGGAACGAAAATTTGGACATCCAGTCATAATTATTCACCAACATTGCCGCATTGGGCAGGTTCTCTTCAAAATTCAAAAATTTGGCAAGTTGTTTTTTAATTCCTTCTTGATTTTTCCGTAAGGTTTCTATATCCAACAAATTGCGTTCTTGTGATTTTCCGGATGGGTCGCCAATCATGCCGGTAGCGCCGCCCAGTAGCGCCACGGGTTTGTGTCCGCAAAGTTGAAAATGCTTCAACATCATTACCCCCACCAAGTGCCCTATGTGCAGGGAGTCGGCGGTTGGGTCAATGCCAACGTAAGCCAAAGTGGTTTCTTTTTGTAACTGTTCTTCTGTGCCGGGCATTAGATCGTGGAGCATGCCGCGCCATTTTAATTCTTCTACAAAGTTCATTGTCTTTTATTTTTTAATCGTGTTTTTTCTGCTTCTACTCTTTCATAATCGCTTAAAAATTTCGGTATCATATCTTTAGAAATATCTTTATTTAAGATAATGATTTTATCCTGATTGATAATATAAAATTGCGGGTTAGAAGTAATACGAAACACCTCTTTCCAATCCACATTCCCTTTGCCCCCGCCTAAATTGAGCCAAGTGTAACCGTTCGTATTAATATATTTTTTCCAACCTTCAATATCATCGGTTCTATTTACGGCATACACATCAAAATTCAGTTTGCCAATATTTTCCAATGAATCATATACCGCTTTCATCTCTAAGGCTTCTTTCTTGCAAGTGGCGCAAGTATGGTCATAAAACCATAATATCCTGTATTTTTTTGGCATTTTATAAGAAGAATACCATTTGCTTGTATTATCTGTTTGGCTCGTGTCGGGCAATACAAGTTCTACCGATTTTGTACCTATCAAAAGCGGTTCCAAGTCATCAATACGCATTTGATATTTCTTAATTAAATCTTCTTCTATCCAGCTACATTTTCCTGCAAGTTGATTATTATTAACAACATGAACAAAAACAGCATCATGTCCTATCATCTTACTGGTTTCAAATTCAATAGATACAAATTCCAGCATAAAGCGATACATTAAACTGTCGGGGCGTGTTTTATTCAACATCAAATCCAAATATTTATTGATAGTATCCACCGGTTGATACATCAGCACATTTTTAACATACTTGTTTAGCCTGTTTTCGTAGGAAGGCAAAAACAAGGACCTTCTGTCAGTCAAATCGAAATTATCCCAATAATGTGTTCTATAATAAGCGGCTTGAAAAGTGGAATCTATAGACCCATCGGCATACATTGGGGGATCAGGGACTTCAATTTCACGAAACGACTTTTGCAATTTTGAGAACAAACAGGTTGGGTTGGCATCAATAAGGTCGGTAATAAACTGCTGCATTTCAGCATCAATATCCCACATTTTTTCATAGTAATACTCAAGACTATCTTCCATCTCTTTCTCTTCAAAGAGGGTAATCTTTTCTTTGAGTTCTGCCATTTTTTTATTGGCTTCCCCAGTTTTCTGTTGGAAGTGCAGCATGGCTGTATTTGTAGGAGAACCTGTTACAGAATAATTATTTAGATTTCCGATAACATCTATATTATAGGTAAACTTTTGGGGTTCATCCATCAAAAAATCCAGAATGCGCACTTTATTTCCGGAGACTAACGAATACATACCCTCATCATATTTTGTATCTCTTTCAAAAACAAAACTCCCTTTGCCGTTATTCAATGCAGAATCTCTTATCATAAACTTCCCTCTAAAATGTATGACCAAATACATTTTATCCTCTTTAGAATCTTTAACGTTGAATACCAATTTATGTTCCGGCTCTTTTGATTTGTTTTTCTGTGCCGCAAGCGAAAGGGGAAAGAGACTGAGAGCGGAGAGCAGAATACAAAGAAGGGTTTTATCCATAATGATTTATAATTTAAAGATGGCGGCAAAAATATTCTTTTTTACGAACAGGGGAAAATCATTAAAATCCCCACTGCACATTCTAACAATACGATAGGTCAAATAAAGAGATTTACTTTTCAGTAGTTGGGAAAAATATTTTGCATTTAGGCTAAAAATGCCGTTTGTTGAGGGGAAAGGTGATATTTTGCCTTTTTTATGTCAGTCTAAAAATCGGGTGGTGGCAAAAAAATAGCCTCTGAAATATCTATTGGTTAACACGAATAGCAGAATCAACAATATTTTATTTCTAAAGCGTTTAATATAGGTTAAATTTTTCCGCTGTGCCCCCCGTGTTTCTGCGCCTCTGTGCTAATAAAAAATTCTTCCTCATTTTCACAGCACTCTTCTTCATTTTCCCCAACATTTTTGCCCAAAAAGCAAAACACCTCTCAAAAGACACAACGTATGCCACCTTCATCACTATCCCTCCCGAAGTGTTAACAACCCTGCAAGAAAGCAAAACTGCCCACTACATATATCTAAAAAACAACACACTTTCATTAGAAAACTATCCCACTTTAACCCAAAAAACGCTTACTTATTTAGAAAATCGCGGCTTCCCTTTTGCCTCTATTTACTTGGATAGCATTGCAGAACGAAGCGACACCGTCTTCGCTCAACTCGCCATCAACAAAAACCAACGTTGTGTGTTCGACAGCATTGTGGTGCGCGGAAATTTAAAAATTGCCAAAAGTTACCTCAAAGCCTACTTTAACTTTAAAAAGAAAAAGCCTTATAACGAATCTATTGTAAAACAGATTCCGCAGTTGATTCAAGAGCTTCCTTTTGTGGAAGAAAAGCAACCCTCTGCGGTTGAATTTACGGAGGAGAACGCCTCGTTGTATCTTTTTTTAGACAAAAAGCGTGTCAATCAATTTGATGGATATATCGGCTTGGTGCCTGTGAGCGATCGTTCAGGAAAGATCGCCGTTTCGGGCGAGATGAATCTGCATCTGATGAATCTTTTCACCATAGGCGAAAGTCTTGATTTGCAGTGGCGCGCCACCGAACGTTTTTCGCAATTCTTGGAACTGAAAGCCAATTTTCCCTATTTAGTGGGCACGCCGTTGGGGGTGGATGGACTTTTCATGTTAGACAAAAAAGATACTACCTACCTGAATATGAACTATGTAATTGGACTTTTCTACTCCTTCAAAGGCTACAATTTTGCGCGCGTTTACTTCGATTACGCCACTTCCAACATTTTAGATAAAAACTTGTATGATGCTTCGCATGCGCTGACCTATTCCGATTACAAAAAAACGATGTACGGCTTTGCCTTTCGTTTTCGAGACCTTGATTTTATTTACAACCCCCGTAAAGGCTACGACCTCAATTTGAATGTTGCCGTAGGAAGTCGCAAGATTATTGAAAATGCACAATCACCTCAAAACGATGATGTTGATTTAGTAACGGTACGATACCGGTTGCACGGCAAAATACGTGGATACATTCCTTTGCACAAACGCTGGGTGCTGGGGCTTGGCGCTGAGGGGGGCGCATTATTTGGAAAACAACATCTGACTAACGAGTTGTTTCGCATAGGCGGAATGAACTCATTACAAGGCTTCGACGACCTTTCCATTCGCGCCTCAAACTATGGCACAGGCTTGGTAGAGTTACGGTTTTTGATTGCTAAAATTGCCTACATTAATGCTTTCTTCAACGGCGCCTGGTACGAGCAAAAACTCAGCGGAAACTACCTGAACGACTTTCCCTTTGGCTTCGGCGCAGGTATCGCCTTCACCACCAAAGCTGGATTGTTTTATTTAAGCTATGCACTTGGAAAACAGTTGGATAACCCCATTTCATTTAAAACAGGGAAGATTCATTTTGGGTTGGCAGTACAGTTTTAATACTTGTTTTTTAACTAATAGCATGTAAAAAATTATCCTATCTTTGCACCTAAAATTCTGACACATAGCTTTCTTATAAGCTACTCCCGCTAAGAAATCACCCTTTAAATCATTAAATTATAAATCCTTAAATTATGTCCTTCCAAAATTTTTCATCCTCCGACTTCACTTTTATGACGCAACGCGGCAACAACCCAGCAGCTGTAGAAAAACAGTTTGCATTCTTCGAAACCGGATTCGATTTTGCTCATATTGAAAGTAATGTGGCAGTTGGAAACGGCATTGTAAAGTTCACCGATGCGGAAACAAAACATTGGATTGCTACTTATGATGCGCTTTCCCGCAAAAAAGAGATTGAGAAGTTTGTGCCCGCCTCCGGCGCCGCCTCCAGAATGTTTAAAGACCTGTATGAAGCAATGCAAAACGACCAGCCCAACGAAAAAGCGACACTTTTTCTAGAAAAGGTTAAAGATTTTGCGTTTTATCACGACCTGAAACAGACAATTGAAAAAGAGGGCATTGTTTTTGAAACGCTTATTCAAGAGAAAAAATCAAAAATTATTTTTGAATATTTATTGGAAAAGAAAGGGTTAGACTACGGAAATCTGCCCAAGGGGTTATTAAAATTTCATAAATATGGGGATGAGATGCGCACTGCTTTGGAAGAACATTTGCTGGAATCGGCAGCCTACGCCCGAAGCGGAGATGGCGTTTGCAGATTGCACTTTACCGTTTCCCCTCAACATGTGGAAAATTTCAAAGAGCTGGTTAACAAAGTAAAACAAGAATATGAAGCACGAAATGGGGTTACCTATCTCATTACCTTTTCCGTTCAAGAGCCTTCCACCGACACTTTGGCGGCAGAATTAGTCAACACGCCGTTTCGGGATAAGAGCGGCAACTTGCTGTTTCGTCCGGGCGGACACGGCGCACTCATTGCCAACTTGAATCGCATCCAAGCCGATTTGGTGTTTGTGAAAAATATTGATAACGTTACCACCGAAACTCATTTAGAACCTACTATTTTGTATAAGAAAGCATTAGCAGGATACTTGCTACACTTGCAAGAACGAAGTTTTGCATATCAAAATAAAATGTTGAATACTCAACTGAATGATGCAGACTTCCAAGAGATTATCACCTTTGCCCAACGTGAATTAATGATTCGATTTAAGAACGAGAACCCTTCGCAAGCGGAGGTTTTGAAAAAATTGCACCGCCCCATGCGGATATGCGGTGTTGTGAAGAACGAGGGTGAACCGGGCGGCGGTCCCTTTTGGGTAACCAATCGCAAAGGCGAAACATCACTGCAAATTGTTGAGTCTTCGCAAATTGACATGAGAAATCCAACGCAAAAAAACTTCATGAGTTCTGCCTCTCACTTCAATCCGGTGGATATGATGTGTTGTTTTAAAGAGGCAAACGGCAACTTCTTCAACCTCAACAGCTACGTAGATCCTTATACCGGTTTTATCTCCGAAAAAACATACGAGGGAAGAACCTTAAAAGCAATGGAACTGCCCGGTTTGTGGAACGGCGCTATGGCAGACTGGGTTACCATTTTTGTAGAAGTACCGCTCAGCACGTTCAATCCGGTGAAGACGGTGTGGGATCTTTTGAAGCGGTGAGAAAAAGAAAATATTATTTTCCCCTTTTTTTCAGACTGTTTATTAAGGTTTGATAGACATTATTTTTCTTATCTATACACTCGTAAAAAAGAGCCAACGTATTTTGTGACAAGAGATAGGCAAAAAAAGCGCCTCAAAATTTGAGGCGCTTTTTTTTTAAATATTCAAAATGAATTTATTCTGCGGAAACAACTGAAACGTATGATTTTCCGCCGGTTTTCTTTTTAAATGTTACGGTGCCATCAGTTAATGCAAAGAGGGTGTGGTCTTTTCCCATACCTACGTTAATACCCGGATTGTGTACGGTTCCACGCTGGCGAACGATGATGTTACCGGCTTTAGCGGCTTGACCGCCATAAATTTTAACGCCTAAACGTTTACTTTCGGATTCACGACCGTTTTGTGAACTTCCGACTCCTTTCTTATGTGCCATAAAGTTTATTTTTAATCGTTAATAATCTGGTTAAATAATAATGTCATTAATTTGAATGGAAGTCAAATATTGACGATGTCCATTCATTTTTTGATAACTTTTTCTTCTTTTCTTTTTGAAAACAAGAACTTTGTCACCTTTAAGGTGGTGAAGGACGGTAGCGGATACAGATGCACCTTTTACGGTGGGGGCGCCGACTTTTACAGTACCGTCAATATCAACAAGCATCACGCGGTCGAAGCTAACTTGCGACCCCTCTTCAGCTTTGAGGCGATGAACAAAGAGTTTCATCTCTTTTTCAATCTTAAATTGTTGCCCTGCTATTTCTACAATTGCGTACATGATAATATTTTAAGTGTTAAACATTTTTTTGGGCGGCGAAAGTATAAAAAAATCAATATAAAAATAAAACATATATACTTTTTCTCTAAAGTGTGCGTTTTACAGAAGGTTTGAAAAAAAACAGAAGGCAAAAAGCAGAAGGAAAGTAGGCAAAAAGGAGTTACGGTGTAGAATATTAAATCTTTAAATATTAAATCTTTAAATATAAAAACAAATTTACCAAAGTATAGATTAAACATTTATGAGACAACTTGTGATCACTAAATCCATCACCAATCGTGATGGAGCTTCGCTTGACCGATATTTAGCAGACATTGGCAAAGAAGGGTTAATTTCAGCAGAAGAAGAAGTAGAATTGGCGCGCCGAATAAAACAAGGCGATCAGGACGCATTGGCAAAACTAACCAAAACCAACCTGCGTTTTGTGGTTTCTGTTGCCAAACAGTATCAAAACCAAGGGTTAGGTTTGCAAGACTTAATCAACGAGGGAAATTTAGGTTTGATAAAAGCGGCGCAACGTTTTGATGAGACACGCGGTTTTAAGTTTATCTCTTTCGCTGTGTGGTGGATCAGACAAGCCATTCATCAAGCCATTGCCGACCAGTCAAGAATTGTTCGTCTCCCTCAAAATCAGGTAGGTACAATCAATAAATTGAAAAAAGAGATCTCCAAGTTGGAACAAAAATTGGAAAGACCTCCTACAATTGAAGAAATTGCTCATGTGATGGATCTTCCGGAATATAAAGTGGTGGAGTTGCTGCGCATGAACACGCACTCACAATCCATGGACGCCACCATCTCTCCTGATGAAGATACCAAATTTATTGATACTTTCATTAGTACCACCAATGAATCTACCGACCAAATCTTGATACAGGAGTCAATGAATCAGGATGTTGAAAAAATATTATCAGTGCTTCCCGAACAAGAACGCGACATCCTTAAGATGTGTTTCGGTATTGGAGAACCTCACGAATACACATTGGAAGAGATTGGAAACAGGTTTGATATCAGCCGCGAGCGCGTACGTCAAATTAAGGAACGCGCCCTAAAAAGATTGCGTTCGGAACAAAAAACATTAAAAAACAAAACATTAAGCGCTGCAATTTTTTCCTAAAATAGAAAACCCTTGAAAAAAATCCTCATTGTGGATAAAGTTCATCACTACCTTGTAGAGCAGTTTATAAGTAGGGGCTATTTATGTGAAACAATGTTGCAAATATCTTATAATGAATTCCTTGAACTTAAAGATGAATACTCAGGATTGGTGATTCGCAGCAAGTTTAATGTGGATGAAAAGGCAATAGCATCCAAAAGCCATTTGGAGTTTATCATCCGTATTGGTTCCGGTATAGAACATATTGACTTACCATTTGCTGAAGCAAACGGTATCAAGGTAATTAGCACCCCTGAAGGCAACGCCCCTGCTGTAGCCGAGCACTGCTTGGGACTCCTTCTGTCTGCCCTTAAAAAAATACCCACCGCCAATGCCGAGGTAAAAAACGGGGAATGGCTCAGGGAAAAAAACAAGGGTGGAGAAATTTCCATGCAAACAGTAGGCATTATCGGCTTTGGACATACAGGAAAAGCATTTGCCAGACTGTTAAGCATTTTCGGCTGCAAAATATTGGTCTATGACAAATTTAAAAGCGGATTTACAGAACCATATATTGAAGAAGTTTCGTTGGATGAGTTGTTGCAACGCTCCACCGTCATCTCATTGCATATTAATTATATCTCTGAAAATTACCACTTCATAAATAAAGTATTGCTACAAAAAGCAGAACAAAAACCCATATTCATTAACACATCTCGTGGTTTAGCTGCATGCACGACAGATTTGATTTTTGCTTTGGATGAAGATTTCATTTCCTTTGTTTGCTTGGATGTTTTGGAATATGAAAATGTCAACCTGCAAATTCCTCCAAAAAAAGAATGGGATGATACTCTTCAACGCTTAACCTCCAACAAAAAAGTGCTGCTTACACCACACACTGCAGGGCAAACGGTGGATGCGGAGTTGAGGAATGCACGGGTGGCAGTAGAAAAAGTATAAAGTAACATCTGGCTGTATAGACAGAAATCAGTCAAAAAGTATTCAAACTATAAAATTGTTTACCCATGAAAAGTGAATTAGTGCTTAAAATGTCTCACTCCCGTAAACACCATACTAATTCCCAGTTCATTACAAGCCTTTATAGAATCCTCGTCGCGCATGGAGCCGCCGGGTTGAATAATGGCGGTTACTCCGTATTGGTGCGCCATCTTCACCACATCGTCGAAGGGAAAAAAGGCGTCGCTGGCAAGCACTATGCCTTTGGTGAAGCCTGCTGTTTTGGCTTGTTCCAGCGCGATGTGCGCTGCCCCTACCCTGTTCATCTGCCCTGCCCCCACGCCAATGGTGCGCATCTCCTTCGCCAAGGTAATGGCGTTCGATTTCACGTGTTTGCACACTTTCATGGCAAATAACAAATCATTCATCTCCGATTCGGCAGGTGTTTTTTCTGTAACTACATTATATTCATAATCTTGCACGGAAGCAGTGTCGGTTTCTTGCACCAACAAGCCACCGTTTACGCTTAAGAACACGTTTTTATCCTCGTTTTTTCGGGAGGTTTCAAAGGTCATTATACGGAGGTTTTTCTTGGTGGTTAATATTTCGAGCGCTTTCTCGGTAAATGCCGGAGCTAAAATAATTTCGAGAAACACGTTCTTCATGGCTTCGGCAGTGGCTTCGTCAATGGTTTGATTGGTCGCCACGATGCCACCGAAAATAGAAACGGGGTCAGCATCGTAGCAGCGTTGCCACGCCTCTTCCACGTTTTTGCCGATGCCTACGCCGCAGGGGTTTTTGTGCTTAATTGCCACCATCACAGGCTCGGTCATAAACTCTTTCACGATATTCAAGGCGGCGTCGCCATCTTGAATGTTGTTGTATGACAATTCTTTTCCATGCAACTGTTGTGCAAATGCCATAGAGAATCCTTGCGGTTTTCCAGCGTAAAAACAGGCTTTTTGATGCGGATTTTCGCCATAGCGCAACGATTGTTTTTTAGAGAAGGTTACGGTCAGGTTTTCCGTTTCGTTTTCTCCCAATTGGTCGGTGAGGTAACCGGCAATGGTGGCATCGTAGGCGGCAGTGTGGCGAAACACTTTTGCCGCAAATTTCCGGCGTGTTTCAAAAGTGGTGTCGCCGTTGTTTTTTATTTCGTCAATCACTTTCTGGTAGTCGTTGGCATCACACACCACCGTTACAAAGAGGTGGTTTTTGGCAGCGCTACGCAACATGCTGGGACCGCCAATATCAATATTTTCAATAGCTTCCGCCAATGTTACGTTTTCTTTTGCAATGGTTTCTTTAAAAGGATAGAGGTTCACCACCACCAAATCAATCATATCTATTTGGTTTTCTTTGGCTTGGGCTAAGTGATGTTCGTTATTTCTCAAACAGAGCAAACCACCGTGTACTTTGGGGTGTAAGGTTTTCACGCGACCATCCATAATTTCGGGAAAACCGGTAACCTCGTCAATCATGGTAACGGGGATGCCTTTTTCGTGCAGCAGTTTGTAGGTGCCTCCGGTAGAGATGATTTCAAAATTTAAGGTAATGAGTTGTTTAACAAAGTCTAACAGACCGGTTTTGTCGCTGACGCTGATTAAGGCTTTTTTCATTGATATAGTTTTAAAATCCATTTTTTTTCATAAGTGCATCCACTTGAGGTTCTCTGCCCCTGAACGATACAAAAAGTTCCGTTGCTTTTTTTGAGCCGCCTTTGGAAAGAATATTTTCTACAAAAGAATTGGCAACATCTTTATTATAAACGCCTTTTTCTTTGAAAAGAGAGAAAGCATCGGCTTCCAGCACTTCTGCCCATTTATAACTGTAATAGCCTGCGGCATAACCTCCGGAGAAAATATGGCTGAAAGAGGAACTGAAGCAAGTCTCTGGCGCATCGGGCATCAAATCTACTTTTTTAGTAGCTTTTCTTTCCAACTCGGCAATATTGTCTATCTTCTTCGGGTCCATCGTATGCCACATCATGTCAACATAGCCAAAAGAGAGTTGGCGACAAAAAG